>JBATGO010000271.1:0-1624 GCA_049665845.1 Pseudomonadales bacterium
GTGTTGAGCAGGCCTTCCCAGCTTCGCTGCTCGGAGTATTCGAAGTAATCGATCAATGCATCTAGCGCAGCCACGAAAACCGTTGCCAGCAATGCGATAAAAAGTGCGCGGCGGCCGTGATACAACCAGCTCGACAATAATAATTTGCGCGCCGGTTCAACCCGGTAATCTTCACTGTAAACTTCAAGGTGGGTGCGGCCTATGGTCAACCTGTCTCCGGATGCCAGCGCAATGTCACCACTTTCAACGGGTTCGTCATTGACCATCACGGGGTTGACATCATCGAGCACCGTAGCAAACCAGTGCCCGTCGCGCTGATAGAAACGCAGCTGCTCAGCGCCCACGTAAGGGTCGGTTAGCACCACATCATTATGCAATGCGCGACCCAGCGTAAACGGCGCCTGCCTGCCGCGAATAATTTCTGCGACGGTGCTGCGCTGCTCGCCAACGGCGATAACTAGCGTTTCCACGCAAGGCTCCCCATCACTTCACGAAACAATGCCAACGCATTTTCAGCTGTAAATCCGCTTGCTGCGACCTTGACGATCGCCGCCTTGTTTTTGGCTTCGACCATAGCCATCACCAGCAAACCATCGAGCAAGCCCTCAAATTTCTTATAGGCGCGAAAACAGATGGTCGATTTCCAGGTCACTCCCCGCAGCTCGACGAAGTCGGTTTGGCATTCGTATTCGGTAACATGTTTTTTTGCCTGCGAGCCACCCAGCGAACTTGGCGTGTAACGCGATTCGAGGAATCGATAAAACTGCACCGGATTCAGCTCTTTCGTTTCTATCCATTCGGCATCGTAGTGAAAGCTTCCGACTGTAAGATCACCGGCGATAAAAATATTATCGTCCGAGCGACAATGCTGGTGCACCGATTCATAGCTGTCTTCTTCCTTGCTATCACTGTGTCCCCAGCAACGCAGTGCCTGGTGCAGGTTAAGCGGAATTGTCAGCTCACCGAGCAGCTTTGACTCGAAAGGTGCTGTTAGTAACGCGTCGGTAAAAGCCTGCTGGTCCGCCATAAGTTCTGCGCGAATCTGGGCGTGAAAATTTTCGCTTGCAGGATTTTGCGCGGCCGAATTCAACAGCTTTTGCAAGCGCGCTGCGGGTACCAGGAAGCTGATCTGCTCGCCGCCCTTGGACACGTTCACACCGATCACTGCACCGTTCTCGCGCACCGCGGGCCCGCCACTCATGCCCGAATTCAACGATCCGGAAAAAAGTATTTTCTGGTAGCGCGAACGCTTTACCAGGCCATTGTAGGTCCCCTCAATTATGGTCATACCGAGATCAAGCGGATTGCCAATCGAATAGATGCGCACGCCTTTGCCCGGCGGCTCTTGCGCAAGCTGCAGGAAATTGCTGCCCAGCGCGTCCGAGTGCACGATAGCCAGGTCGTGAATAACGTCTATGGCCTGCAGGCTGACCGGCAATTTTGTTCCGGCCGCAGTGAGTATCTCCAGGCGATATTTGTCGGGCTCGTCTACGTAGGCCGCAACCACGTGGTAATTGGTGGCGATCAGGCCATCGGCCGACACCTGGAAGCCGGAACCCAGGCTGTACTGGTCGCCTGAGCCGTTGTCGATCACACGCACCTGGAACACCATCTGCTGCAGCTC
>JBATGO010000272.1:0-2984 GCA_049665845.1 Pseudomonadales bacterium
GTACAGCACTGGGCCGCCCTGCTCGATGAACGCGGAAACCACGCCAAACATGTCGGTGATGTATTGCATACTTCGCTCTGCCCCTAGCGCTCGTTAGCCGGTGCTTGCATTACCTGTGCGCTTCCGCGTTGCGCGCAATGATGCCAGCGGCCTGCTCTTCCAGGACGTGGATAACGCGCTTGGCGCGACCGTTGACAATGGTGTGCGCCAGCAAGGTCGGGATAGCCACGATCAGGCCCAGCACCGTGGTAACCAGCGCGCTGGAAATACCACCGGCCATGGTCTTCGGATCGCCCGCACCGAAGATCGTGATCGACTGGAAGGTAATGATCATACCGGTCACCGTACCGAGCAGACCGAGCAGCGGTGCCACCGCAGCGATGATCTTGATCAGGGTCAGCGAGCTTTCCAGCTTCGGAATTTCCTTCAATACGGCCTCGTTCAGTTTTAGTTCCAGCGTTTCGGTGTCCATGTCCGGGTTTTCCTCGTGCACGGCAAGCACGCGACCCAGCGGGTTATTGAGGTTGGCTTTTTCGCTCTTGAGCTGGCTGTTGACCTTCATGCCGATAAGCTGCAGCACAATCCAGCGCCACAGCGCGATAACCAGCGCGACCGCACCCACTGCGGTAATGACGTAGCCAACCTGGCGCCCCTGGTGCCAGCGCTCTACCAGCGTCGGCGTATTGATAAAGGCCGACAGCAGGCTGCCACCGGTAGGTCCGGTGGGATCGACACCAAAACGGGCATGCCCGCTGTCGAGAGCCGCGAGTTTGGTGGCCTGGTCGAGATACATTTGCTTCGGTTGCCGCGGCAGTACCGACAATGTGCCGTCGGAATAGCGCAGGTACTGGCCGTCACTGGTAATCGCGTTATAGGCGCCTACACGCACCACGTCAGAGCTCAGCTCAGCACCATCAGTTGATGTAACTGTTGTCCGGAATTCAACAACCTTGCCCTGCTCGATTGCTTCTCTTTGCAATTCAAACCAGACTTTCTCGATTTCCTCGATGGTTGGCAGCGAATCACCCTTGAGTTTTTCGATCAGCGCGGTGAGAAATTCCTCGCGGTTGGGGTGCTGCACACTGGTCAGGGAAAGACTGAAGTTTTCACGCAAGTCACCGGCAGTCGAGTTGATATGACCGAACAGTTCAGTCAATTCACCCTTGGCCTGGTTGAGCGCTTCGCGCTTGGTGGCTATCTTTTCCTTGTTTTCTTCAAAGGCTTTTTCAAGCCTGGCCGAGCGCACTTCTTCCTGCTCGCGGGTTTTCTTTGACTCGGCAACTGCGCCTGCCTGCTCGCGCTTTTCAGCGACAAACTTGGCGATGCGCTGGCGCTCATCGCGGCCCTCGCGAATCTTGCCCTTTTGCACCATCAGCAACAGTTCGTCGAGGCTTTGCGCTTCTTCGCCCTGCGCCATTGCCGGCGCAGAAGTGCCGAATGCGAAACCGGCTAGCAGCAGCGCCGCTGAAACGGCGGATACAAACCTGTTCATTGGCGCTTTCATTCTGCTGCCTCCGGTGCTGCGATCGGTAATTGAAGGATGTCTTTTACGGCCTGGTTGCGCGCAATGCGGATGCCGGTATTGATCTGGCCGCTCCATTCGTCCGGGTTAAGGGATTCCCAGCGCCGGTTGGCATTATCCCAGCGCCCAACTTCAGCGCCGTCCAGCGTGCGATACAGCAGCGCGACGCGGCCGACGCGGAACACATCGACCTGGCGCTCGGTACCGTCACCGTTAAAGTCGATCGAGGCCTCGTAGGCTTCAAGCTTGCGGCCGTATTCGTTTTCAATCTTGTAGGCTTCGAGGACCTGGCGGAAGTTTTCGGCAACCGACTGGTTCGACTTGCTCATGTTGGCGCGCAGGCGCGTGGCGCGGTCGCGACGCTCTTCGATATGGAACGGCACGTCCAGTTCGACAAAATTTTCGAGCCCGTCGAGCATGCGTTCGAGCAGTGGAGGAATCTGGCGCTGGATACTCTTCACATCGATGATCGACTTGTCGATCTCGGCCATGCGCTCAAGCTGGTTCTGGATACGGGATTCAAGCTGGGCGTTGTAAACGCGCAGGCCTTCGATCTCCTTGGTAACCTGCTTGAAGTCCTGCAGCAGGTCGTTGGTCTGGTCGGCTATATCATTGATCCGCACCTGGGTCTGCTGCGCCTCGTCGACGGTGGCCTGGCTAACCTGGAACACGCGGTCGAGCTTGTCGGCCTGCGCGCCTGCACTGCCGAGCAGTAAACATGCCAACGGTGTGATGCTCGCCGCGACACGGCGCAGCCTGGACTTTTTCGTATGCATAAACATAAGCGATTGATTCCGAGTTATTTAAATCTTGATCATTGCAGGGCTATTGTTAGCTGTGGCTTTATGCTCTGCCTGTACGCAGCATCGCGCCCGCGCATATCCTGTAACTTTATTTTTTGCCGGGTAAGCGTATTGCCAGGTACGCCCCGCGACAGCCGTCCATGATAATGGCGAAGCGCAAACAGGGGTAGAAAAATATAAAGAAGCTATCGATGTCCGAAAGATCAGCCTCGCAGGCAACGTACTTCTTCGCTCTTACCGCTACTTCAACCTCGCTATCGCACCGACGCTACGTGCCGCATCCAGGATACAGGGCCGCGCCACGCGAGACGCGTATTGCCTGCCGCCTGACTTGCAGCTGAACAATAATGAAAATGTCGCTAAATCGCAACCGCGGACAAACTTGCCAAGCGCGTTAAACGCGCGAATCGCCTGGATTTGGCCAGCATTTGACCCGTTACAGCTTTTTTCCCCGGCGGTCACCCGTTCCCCTTCGTACTTACACTGCAACCTGCGCCGCGATATGCGGGTGGTGCTGGTAGCCTTCCAGACTGAAATCCTCGTAGCAAAAGCCAAACAGGTCCTTGATTTTCGGATTGAGTCGCATCGTTGGCAGCGGCAGTGGCTGGCGCTGCAACTGCAGGTCGACCTGCGCCAGGTGATTCTGGTAGATATGCGCG
>JBATGO010000273.1:0-1916 GCA_049665845.1 Pseudomonadales bacterium
CTGATAAGCCAGGAGCTTGTATGAGCGTCGACGCCACCATGGATAACCGCCGCAGCGGCAATTACACGTTTGCGCTGACTTCGCTCACGTCTTTATTTTTTATCTGGGGCCTGATTACCAGCCTTAACGACATACTGATTCCAAGGCTGAAAGCCGCCTTCGACCTCAGCTACACCGAGGCGATGATGATTCAGTTCTGTTTCTTCTTCGCGTACTTTGTGGTGTCGATTCCGGCCGGCAAGCTGGTTCATGCGGTGGGCTACAAGTCCGGTATCGTTATCGGCTTGCTTATCGCTGCGGCAGGCTGTATCGGTTTTTATCCGGCAGCTGCCGCGCCTTCCTACCCGATGTTCCTCACCGCGCTGTTTGTGCTGGCTTCGGGTATTACGATCTTGCAGGTTGCAGCCAACCCCTATGTAACGATTCTGGGCCCGCGCGAGACTTCGAGCAGCCGTCTTACGCTGACGCAGGCGTTTAATTCACTCGGTACCACGATTGGACCCTATGTTGGCGGCATCCTGATTCTCGGTGGTGCCACGCACGCGGTTGAAGGCACCGTAAACGGCGCCGAGTCGGTACAGATGCCCTACCTCGGGCTGGCAGCGGCGCTTATATTGCTTGCTGCGGTAATGGCCATCCTGAAACTGCCGATAGTTGCGGATGAGCCCGGCGAAGAGGGTAGTGTCGACCTGAAGGCCGAGGGGCATGAGCACGAATCTGCCTGGGGTTATAGTCATCTTGTTCTGGGCGCAGTGGCGATCTTTGTTTATGTTGGCGCAGAAGTATCGATAGGCAGCTTTCTGGTCAACTTTATGGGCGAGGCGAATATTGCCGCGATGGAAGAAGCTGATGCTGCCAAGTATGTTTCTTTTTACTGGGGCGGTGCGATGGTCGGCCGCTTTATCGGTGCGGCGGCAATGCAAAAGATTGCAGCCGGCAAGGCGCTGGCATTCAATGCCTTTATGGCGGCAGTGCTGGTGTTTATCACGGTATTTGCTGACGGCAAGGTAGCGATGTGGGCGGTTTTGCTGGTCGGCCTGTTCAACTCGATTATGTTCCCGACCATATTCAGTTTGGCGGTGGCAGGCCTTGGCAGGCACACCGGCCAGGGTTCCGGAATCCTGTGTCTCGCCATTGTCGGCGGCGCGGTATTACCCTTGTTACAGGGTTACCTGGCCGATAACTACGGCATCCAGAACGCCTTCATCATGGCAGTCTTTTGTTATGCCTATATCTTCTTCTACGGCCTCAAAGGCTCGCGCCCCAAACTCCAGCAATAGCAATTGGGGTCAGTGTAAAAATCAAAAAATAACCAATTCGGTTGCCGGGAAGAGTACGGAGGGGTTCATTTTCTACGCTCAAAGGGCGTCTGTCCCTTTTTTGGCGCTTCTGTTTTTGGCTGGCCTTCAATTCACCCCGGTCACCTTTGCCCAGTGTGAGCTGGCAGCGCTTGCCAACCCCAGTTTTGAAGTTGGCAGCGGCAATGCTTTTAGCGGCTGGAACCAGTTCAACGCGGTTAGTCAAACCAATACATTACTGGCACACGGAAACCGCGCTGCGCGTCTTGCGGGTTCGAATTCGGGTAATTGGGATCTATCCGCCGTTTGGCAAAAACAAAATTCTGTGCCGGGCGATATCTGGGAATTGCGTGCCTTCGTCGGGCACGAGGCGGCCGATCCGCTGATCGGCGCTAACATCAAGCTGCTGGTAAACATCGAATGGCGTGATGCTGGCGATAACCTGATTCTTGGTTATCCCAATGCAGGCGACCCCGGTTACCAAAGCTTCACCGTGCTCACCGAAACGTCACCTTACGATGAAATGCAGCAGGTCATCGTCACCGGATTACCTGCGCCAGCGGGAACAGCCTCGATACATGTATTGATTGGTTTATTGCAAAGCCCTGCGATGGAGCC
>JBATGO010000274.1:0-23132 GCA_049665845.1 Pseudomonadales bacterium
GCCTCGAACCCTATCTGTGGCGACAAAACCTCGACTACCAGATGGTCGACGAAATCTCCCGACTCAAACAAAAAATCAACCGCGAGCATCCGCAACTCAAGCATGCCCGCAGCTCCGGCGCGATGCAAGACAACGACAAGGCAAGCGGCTACAACCTCAAACTGGGCCGCGGTGGTATTCGCGAAATCGAATTCGTGGTCAACGGCATGCAATTACTTTGGGGCGGAAAAAAACCACGGCTTCGCACGCCGAATACACTGCAAACGCTGGCGCAACTGGAACAAACGGGCCTGTTGCCGGCACAGGCTCGCGCAAATCTCTCCGCAGCCTACAGCTTCTACCGCCTGCTGGAGGATGCGCTGCAAATACTGGAAAACCACCAGGTCCACAGCCTGCCGAGGGAACAGGGCGCGCTGGACAAGCTGCTTCAACTACTTGGCCGTACTGACGGCGTGCCGCTTTGGCAAGAGCTGGGCAAACATCGACGCGCAATCAGCGATATTTTCGACAACGTATTCAATGTCGCCGAGCCGGACAGTGAAGCCGAGGTTCTGGCACGCGCGGAATCCATGCCCTGGGTGGGCGAGCTGCCCGTCGCAGAAAAAAGTATTTATGAGGACTGGCAAAAAGGTTTCGCCGCGTACGGCGTGAACCCGGCGCGCGCCAGCACACTGCAACCGCTGTTTTTGCAGCTTGTGCGGTTGCTCGATGAAACCAGCATGGATCGTGCGGTGGCCATCGCACGATTGCACGATTTCTTCAAGACCATTCCGCGCGGGGGGCAGTACCTGCGCCTGCTCGCACAGCACCAACGGTTATTACGCGATATCGTTGCACCGCTGCTGTATTCACCGCACATGTCGAGCCTGCTGGAACAGTCGCCGCACATTGTCGACCTGCTACTGGAACCACAAACCGCGCTCGCTGGAGAAACTGAATTCGACAGCGCATTCGTGATGCAAACGCGCGATTTCGAGATTCGCCTTGAACGACTGCGTCGGTTCGTGAACGAACAGCTTTACCTGCATTTTTTGCAGTTGCTGCGCGGCGAGATCCCAGCGCCGGAATTGCAGCGCACCCTGACTGCGCTGGCTGAACACACCGTCAGTCTTGGCCTGCAGATAACTTGCGAGGAAATGCGTATCGAACAACCGCCTATTGCAGTGATCGGCATGGGCAAGCTGGGAATGCGTGCGATGGCTCCAATGTCAGACCTCGATCTTATTTTTGTCGCAGATAATTTTGCCGAACTGGAACAGGCCAACCGTTTTTCAGGGCGCCTGCAACAGCTTATGCAATTGCGCACGCGCGAGGGCCGCGCCTACGAAATGGATATGCGCCTGCGCCCATCGGGTCGCTCTGGTCCCGCCACTGTTTCACTGCGCAGCTTCGCCGACTACCAACTCACCAACGCGAAAACCTGGGAGCATATCGCGCTCACGGCCGGTCGCCCTGTAGCGGGACCCGCCGGCTTGCAGGCCAGTATTGCCGCTGTGCGCAGCGAGGTGCTGGGCAAACCGCGCGACACAGGTCAATTCAAACTCGATGCGGCGAAAATGCTGCGCCGCCTGCAGGAGCAGCGCATAGGCAAAAGCCGCAGCGGCGGGCTCGACGTAAAACTGCGCTCGGGGGGCCTGATGGAACTGGATTACCTGTGTGCCTGCGCCTGCCTGCTGGCAGCGCCCACGCCTTCGCTGTGCGCAGAATCCTACGATACGATGGTGCTGCAGTGCTGTGCACCTGACTCAACCGCGGCGCAATTATTTGCAGGCGCAGGCAGTGCCCGGCAGTTTCAGCAACAGATTGGCGATGCGCGGATCTTTTGGCGACGCTTGCAAATCTGGAGTCGCCTGACCGGTCTCGACGACGTTACGATGGAGAGTTTGCCGTCTGCAATCCGGGAGACCATGCTGCAAGACCTGCAGGCGGCGACACTGGCAGAATTGCAGGAGCATATTGTCGCGACCAGCGATTTTGTCAGCGCTGCGATTGCTGCCTTGCAAGCCGACTTCGAACAGGCGGCACCTGACCACTGGGATAGCTGGCAGGAGGCGTCGGTAAACTGGCGCTAGTGCACGTGCCCGTGGTCGATTTCCTCGGCACTCGCTTCGCGCACCTCTGTCACAGTCACATCGAAATGCAGCGCCTTGCCGGCCAGCGGATGATTGCCGTCGACAACGATGCTGTCTTCCTCCACTTCGGTTACCACAACGCTAATAGGACCCTGGTCGCTCTGCGCTTCAAAGCGCGCGCCAACTGCGATTTCATCGACACCCTGGAACAGCGCACGCGGTACTGACTGCACCAGACCTTCGTTGTACACGCCATAGCCCTCTTCGGGCTGCACCACCACCGTAAGAGAATCACCCGCACCTTTGTCGGCCAGTGCATTCTCAAGCCCGGCAACAATATTACCTGCGCCGTGTAAATATTGCAGTGGCTCGCCACCCTCGGAAGAATCGAGCTGTTCGCCTTCAGCGTTGCAGAGCGTGTAGTGGATGCCTACCACAGTATTGTTGGCAATTTTCATAGCGCAGACCTTTGGAAATCTAAGCGATACGCCCATTAAATCATGCCTGCAGCGCCTGCGCTACGCAGGGCCCGCTTCGCTGTAATACAATGGCCGCGCACAACAATGAACCGGTGAAACTGAATCTCTATGAACGCGCAAGCACCCTGCTGGGATATCCTGATTAACAACGCACTGGTATTTGATGGTACCGGTACCAGCCCGCAGCGAATCGACATCGCCATCGCTGCTGGCACAATCGCAGCCAAGGGCGTAAACCTGCCCGCCAGCCTGGCCAAACAGGTTATCGACGGCAGCGAGCAGTACCTGGTGCCAGGCCTGCTCGATATCCACACGCATCTCGACCTTGAAGTTGAACTCGAACCCGGCCTGCCCGAGGCCGTACGTCACGGTACCACCACCGTGCTGGTCGGCAACTGCAGCCTCGGACTGAGTTTCGGCGCACAGCAGAAAGATGGCGCCGACCCGGTGGTCGACTGCTTTGCGCGCGTGGAAAACGTGCCAAAAAAAGTACTGTCGAAGTGCGTGGATGCGATTACCTGGAACGACAGCAAGGCATACATTGAGCACTTCGAACAGCTGCCGCTGGGGCCAAATATCGCTGCGTTTATTCCGCACTCAATGCTGCGCGTACAGGTGATGGGTCTGCAGGACAGCATTTCGCGCGAACCCACCGAAGCGGAATTGCAGGAAATGGAAGCCCTGGTTTCAAAAGGTATCGACGAAGGTTACATGGGCATCAGCACCGATGGCCTGCCCTTTCATTACCTTGCCAACAGCCCCAATACCAATGTGCGCATTCCTACCCAGCACGGCAGTTATGGGGAATACAAGCGCTTGCTGAAGGTAGTGCGCGATCGCGATCGCGTTTGGCAGACGACGGCAATTATTGAAAACAAGTTCAACATGTTTCGCTATTTTGCGCTGACCAGCGGCTTGCTGCATCGCAAGCCACTGAAAACATCGGCGCTCACTGCAGTCGAATTCCCGACTTTTCGCCGCGCTGTGTATATTTTCCTGCGCTACGCGCGCCTGCTGAACAGCAAGCTGTTTAGGGGCCGGATTCACTTCCAGGCACTGGGTACGCGCTTTCGCATTTGGTCCGACGGTGTCATCTCGCCGCTTTATGAAGAGCTGCCGGCGACCTGCAAACTCAATGCCGTCGAACTCGAAGACAGCGAAACCCGTCACCGCATGCTCAATGACGCCGATTTTATCGATGAATTTCGCCACGACTGGTACCTGGGCAGACGCGGTTTTTCGCTGGCAACGCTCAAAGCCAAACTCGGCATGCCCGACCAGAACGTAGTGCGCGAGCCGGAGCGAATGGTCTTTGATGGTGCACCGGTTAGCGAGTGGGATGGTGAAACTTTCCTGCAGGTGATGCATCGCGTGCAGAGATACCAGCACGGTTACGCCAACGCCGCGCGCAGCGAGGCCGAGCGCGCAGCTTTTGAATTGTTTCCCGACCCGCTTGCCGACGATGCCGACTTCATGCTGCACCTGTTGCGTGAGTACGACACCGGCTTTCGCTTTTACGCCGATGTGGCGAATGACCGCGAAGAGGCAATCCTGCCCTTGCTGCTCGACGAAAATACCCTGCCCGGTTTTAACGACTCCGGCGCGCACCTGACCAACATGGCGTTTTTTGACGCCAACCTGATGTCACTCAAACGCGCGCTGCAAGACTCCATTGAAACTTTCGCCACTATGGTCGGGCGCCTGACCCGAGAGCCCGCAGAATTTTTCGGTCTCGATACCGGCACCCTGGAAATTGGCGCTCAGGCCGATATCACCATGCTCAATCCTGAAGCGCTGCGCCGTCACGACGACCTCGCCACCCGCCGGGTCGAGTACCGGGACATCTTCCAGCACAAACAAATGTTGTCGCGCTCCGACGGCGTGGTCAGCCATGTGTTTATCAATGGCACTGAAGTGTGGTCCGGCACGGCGCCGACCGCGGCACTGGGTAAACAGAAACTCGGCCGCGCGCTGCGCGCACAAGCGAGCTAATGCTGTAACGGGCAACAGCACGAGCATTTGCAAAAGAACGAGCACTTGCAAGAACACAGGAAAAAAGCTGATGGACGCGCCGGTTTATGCACTCAACCTGTTTACAGTGAAGAGCAAGGAAGAATACCTCGCCTATTCCAGGCGTTCGGCAAAAGAGGTGCCTGCACACGGCGGGCGCGTGATCGCGCTGGGCAAGTATTCTGAATCGATGGCCGGTGATATCGAGCCGCGCGATGTCATGATCGTGGTGGAGTGGCAATCCCGCGCCGCTTTCGACAATTATTGCAACGATCCGCTACTCGCCGACCTGCACCCGCATCGCGTCAACGGTACGCGCGATTATATCTGGCAACTGTTCGATAAACTCGACGACCTGCGACCACTGCTCAAAACCTGAATGGCGCAATAACAGCTAAAACAGCGCCATGCATACGGCATTGGCGTGTGCAGCGGCTGCGAATCGCTAACGACTGCCCGCGTCCCTGAAATCCTGCTCTATCGCCCAATCCATTTTTTCAAGCAGCGCCTCGCGCGACTTCAGCTTGGTCGCCGCAAAGCAGTCGAGGTTGAGTTCACTTAGCCGCACGGCTTCTGCCCTGGCTGTGTCGATTAATGCATCCGCAGCAACAACCTTGTCAAGAAAGCCCGCTTCCCTCGCGCCCTGCGGATCAAACATTTCGGCATTGACTACGGCCCGGTTAAACGCCGTATTGGTCAGGCGCTGGCGCGGAATTTCGATACCGACATGGTGCATGATCATGCCAATTTTGGTCTCGTTAAGGCCAATCGCAAAGGGGCCTTCGACGCCGATGCGAAAATCACAACTGAGCAGCACAAATGCACCTTTGGCAATGCAGTTGCCTGTGCACACACCGATAACAGGCAAAGGAAATGCCAGCAGGCGCCGGGTAAAAGTCGAACCGGCGCGCACCAGGTTAATGATTGCATCCTTGCCCTGCTGCATCTCCTTGAGGTCGTAGCCGGCCGAAAAAATGCCTGGCTGGCCGACCAGCATCACCACGGCCTTATCCGCCTCGGCGCGATCAAACGCTGCGTTGAGCGCCTCGAACATTGCTGAACCCAGGACATTGACCTTGCCGTTGTGCATGGTCACCGTCGCAATGCCGTTATCAAGCTGGTAATTAACGATGTCTGTCATAAAACGCTCTCACTTTTGCAATGGGAAGAGGAAAGTTTATAGGATCAAAAACGCTTTGGTCAGGGCAGCACTATGTCAAATTTTCCATCCGGCTTGTCAAAGCCCGAGAAAAAGCCCAGCACCGCGGTACGGGAACCATCGATATCGATGTCGTCAGACAGTAGCATTTCTTGCAGCCCAACCTGCCCGGTCATCATACGCAAAAAAGCCTGGTGGGAAATATTCAATACTGCGTCGGTGCGGTCACGCGCTGCAAGTAAACGGTGGTGAAGCACGCTGTTTTCGAGGTAGAGCAAATGCGCCCTGTCCAGATCATTGATCCTGATACCGATCGCGGTATCCTTGCCAGCGACCTTTCCAGGCAGCACCCTTACAGCCAGCGCATCGTAGAACATTTCAATCGGCACTTCGCGCAACATTGCTGTTGCACCTGCGATATTGACGGTTTTTTCGGGCATGCCGTGCCTGAGCTCATAGGCAGACCCCAGGTAAAAATCCCGCCACGGTCCCGACTGGGCCTGGTAGCCGAGCTGGTCATAGCTTGCTGCGAGCAACTCCCTGCCCTCGCCATTGGCCTCACCGCTGAAAACAAGGTGCTGCAGCAATTCGGCGCTCCAGCGATAGTTGCCCTGCGCATAGGCTTGTGCCGCCTTGTCGAACAAAGGCCCGGCGCCACCGGCCAGTTCAACGTAACCGCGCGCTGCCTGCGCGGGTGGCAGCGGGTCAAGATTCGCTGCCACCGCATCAAACCAGCCCATGTACCACTGGTAAACCGCCTTACTGTTATGCCGTACGGTGCCGTAGTATCCGCGCGATGAAAACTCGCGTTGCAGCGCTTCAGGCAGCTCGATGGTTTCGGCAATTTCGCGCGGGGTGAAACCGCGATTAATCATGCGCACAGTCTGGTCGTGAATATATTTGTAGGTGTCACGCTGGGTGCGCAGGAAGGCCTGTACGCGATCACGCCCCCAGATCGGCCAATGGTGACTGGCGAAGTAAACCTCGGCATCGGCAAAAGTGTTGCGCGCCTCCTCGATATAGCGGCTCCACTTCAGGGCATCGCGTACTTTGGCACCGCGCAGCGTGTAGACGTTATGCAGGGTTTGCGATACAAGCTCTGCCCCGCAAAATGCCTTGTATTCAGGCAGGTAAAAAGTCAGCTCTGCCGGTGCCTCCGATTCGGGCGCGTTCTGGAATACAAACTCCACGCCGTCAATGATCATTTGCTGCGGTGTTCTATCCACCAGTTCAGTTGGCTTCAGGATGCCGATCTCGCCGTTCAGCGGCGGTTCCTTGCCCAGCCCGGTATCAACGTGGCCGCGCACAGTACGTGGCAGTTGCTGGCCGTACATCAGCGATGCGCGCCGCTGCATTGCAATACCCAGCACCACGTTTTCGCTGACCGATTCCTCCAGGAAACCCTGCGGTGCAATGATGCGCAACGAACGTGCCTCCTGCTCGCTGACCACACCAAACACGCCGCCGAAATGATCGACATGACTGTGCGTGAATATAATTGCCACTATCGGTTTCGTGTTACCGCTTTGCTCGCGATAAAACTGCCAGGCAGCGGCGGCTGTTTCGCGCGTTGTGAGTGGATCGACTACGATCAGTCCGGTTTCGCCTTCAATAATTGTCAGGTTCGCAAGGTCAAAGCCGCGCAGCTGGTAAATGCCAGGGATCACCTCGAACAAGCCGTGAATATTATTGAGTTGCGCGCGGCGCCACAGACTGGGGTTTACGCTGGCCGGCGCATCACCCTTGATAAACGCGTAGCCCGGCTGGTTCCAGACCACTTCACCAGCGGCGTTTTTAACCACCAGCGCTTCAGGTTGTGCCAGCAGGCCGCGGCTCGCATCGGCAAATTCCTGCCTGCCGGCGCCGGCGATTTCGGCGGCTATGCTGTCCTGCAATGCGCGCGTCTGCGCACTTGGTGCAGTGAAGCCCTTTGCGTCGGGCTCAGCTGCCAGCAAGCGCGTGCTGCTTTCGCCCGCGGGCAGGCCTGCAGGTCCACAGCTCGCAAGCGATACTACGCATGCCAGCACAGCACAAGACAAGGCAGGACGTAGCGACACAGAACAGGGCAACGCCCAGCATTCTGGCAGTTTCATTTCTTTCACTTGATAATCTCCGCACGCATCGAATCATCACCGGCTTCGTTGACTGCCTGCCGTAGCATACTATTAAATAGCAATATGATGCAGGCTGTCCGGCCCGGTTTTCCAATTGGTAATGCCGCGATGAACAACAGTAATAAGACTTTTTCAAAACGCGCGCTGCTGCGCCAGTTTGCGCGGCGCAATACACTGAAAACAGTCTTCGGCTACCTGCTCACGCTGCTGCGCGGCGGCTTCCCGGCTACGCTGCAACGTAAAAACCTGCGTGGCATCTACAACTACCTGCCACTCTCGGAAACGCTGGCGACCTCCGGTCAACCTACCGAGAAGCAGTTTGCAAGGATCATCGACGCCGGCTACAAGACCATTGTCAACCTGGCGCCGGCCAACGCAGAAAATGCGCTGGCCGATGAAGCGGCGCTTCTCGAATCGCTGGGCGCACGCTATATCCATATTCCTGTCGACTTTAATAAACCAACCGAGCAGGATTTCCAGCGCTTCGTCGCCAGCATCGAACGCCATAGTGGTGAAAAATTATGGGTACATTGCGCGGCAAATATGCGTGTATCTGCATTTCTCTATCGCTACCGCTGTGAGATAAACGGGGAAGATCCGTTTCTGGCGGCGCGCGATCTCGATAAAATCTGGACCCCGTTCGGCGTTTGGAAAAAATTTATTCGTGCAGGCGACCAGGACACAATTCCCGTTCACAACGATCGTTCGCGTCGAACACCAAATTGATTATTTTTTATGCGTTAAAAGTGTTGCGCAGTTGGCAAAATCGCGGCCGGTATTTGTCAGCAGTCTGATTGGGTCAATACTGATACAAGATGCGTACAAATCGCGCTTGTCCCAACCCCGTATTGTGAAACCCGTAACATGACCACTCATTCCGAACCACAAAATTACGACCTACCCGGCGAATCCAAGAGTAGTGAGCGGCTGATCCGTCGCATTTACAACATAACCAACGCGCACGACAAGGGTTTCGCCTACCAGATGCAAGAACTGCTGCGCACCGGGCTCGCGTGCTTTAACCTCGACATTGGCATCCTTTCGCGCATCAGCGCCGGTAGCTACACCGTCGAGCACTGTGTGGTGCCCGAAGCAATGGACATCGCTGCAGGCGATACATTCGAATATGAAAAAACCTACTGCCACATCACCTGCGAGCAGCAATCAGTTGTAGCAATGGAACACGTTGGCCAGCACGATGATTACGCGCACCATCCCGCCTATGTGGCACTGGGCCTTGAATCCTATATCGGCATACCGATCCGGCTTCACGGAGAAATTTTCGGCACGCTGAATTTTTCCAGTGCAACTCCTTATCCGCGCAAATTTGAAAACGTCGATCTTGATGCCATGTTATTGATGGCTTCATGGATTGAAACAGAACTGGTGCGCCGCGAACAGGAAGAGCAACTCAGGCAGTTGAATGCCAAGCTTGAAAACGAGACGCTACTCGATCCGCTTACGCAAATCCCGAATCGTCGCGGCATGCAGGCGCATTTACGCGGTGAAATCAACCGCCTGGTTCGTAACGGTGGCCGCGCAACCCTGGCGCTTATCGATATCGACAATTTCAAGGCGCTCAATGACACATACGGCCATCAGGCAGGCGATAACGCGCTAATATCAACAGCAAAAATCATTGGCAACTCGATCCGCGGATACGACTACCTGGCGCGCTACGGCGGTGAGGAGTTTCTTTTGTTACTGCCCGATACCAGCGTTAAATTGAGCGGCGTCGTTTGTAATCGTATTCTGGAAAATATTGCGGTACACGAATTCCCGCATGGACAGACTACGGTATCGGCTGGCAGCTGCCAGATCGAGTGTTCCGAGTTAAGCGCTGATGCGATCAACAGCGCAATAGACCAGGCCATTGCATGGGCAGACGAGGCGCTGTACGCGGCCAAAGCAGCTGGTCGCAACTGCCATATGATTTACGGGCAGCACGAAGCGGCGGCCTGATAACGGAAGAACCTGCCTTCTGGCATTGCCGGCGCGCTTCGATTTTGAATGCATGCGGATAGCACTTCCCGCTTATCTGTGCACGCCCTGAAGCACACTATTGTCGCACTCTCAACCGGATTCGAAAACCGGGGCCCTGGCAAATCCAGATGTTTTGGCCTGAAGCATTGCTATCGGATCAACCTGTACAACAACAATTGCAACCGTTTTGCCGGTGAAAGTTAGGGAACTGGTTTATCCCGGAGACTGCCAGGTGTACAGAAACTTTCGGGAAGCCTACTATTCCCAAATATACTTGTGCAGGAATGTTCAGGAACGCATAATTGAGATCTCCTCCCCGCACAAAGCGGGGAGTTTGTTCACGTACCCGGAGATTACTCATGAAGCCATTGTCAAAAATATTCCTGATCGCGTCGCTGATGGTCGCTGCTGGCTGCGCCAGTACTGGCCAAAACGACGGGATGAATACGACCACAGAAGAAGCCAAGAGTGCAGCAGCAGCGGCTACTAGCGCAGCGGCTTCGGCTGCAAGCGCAGCCGCTTCCGCCAGCAAGGCAGCAGCTGCAGCCCAGGCCGCTGCGGATACGGCACTCAGAACAGCACAAGCCGCCCAATCGTCTGCAGACAGCGCCAACGAGAAAATCGATCGCGCCTTTCAGCGCGCGATGCAAAAGTGAGCCTCGCCTAGCGCACAACTGGAGGCTGGCCTGTTACGCTCGCAATTGGCCAGCCTCCAGCACGCTCAGGATTCTTTTTGATCCCGGCGCAGTTCACCAATCAGCTCAGGCGTACCCCGTGCTTCGGCCAGGATACGTTCAACCCGCTCCCATTCAATCTGCGCCCGGGAATTACCGGTGGCGCGAATAATAGCTGCGACGATATCGGTGAGCTCTGCAGCACTGGCGGAATTAGCTGACTCCAATTCGCGGTGGACTTCCAGCAACAGTTGCTCACCCCGAAGCCCTACCTTAAATGGTTGATTAACAATACTGACAGGCGTGCCGTTTGGCGCATGCCTTACCAGCCAGCTGATATGGTCGGGATACATGCGGATACAGCCATGTGTAACCTGCATGCCGATACCGTAATCCCTGTTCGTACCGTGAATGAAATAACCCGGAATATCCAGCATCAAAAGAAATTCACCCAGCGGGTTATCCGGGCCGGGCGGCACCTTTTTGGACAGGGCATCTCCACGCGCAGCGTGCTCGGCACGGATACTTTCCGGCGGATACCAGGTTGGGTTCTGAACTCGCCCGGTCACCCGGGTTTTGGTAACCGGTGTTGACCAGTCGCCTCGCCCCACGCTGATGGGAAATATATCGACGACAGGCTGGCTGGTTTTTTCATCCCGACGGTAGTGAAAAAGCCGCATCTCGGCGACGTTTATTACAATACCCCGGCGCCTGGCCTCGGGCAAAATCACTTCGCCGGGCAAAAGTACTTCGGTAGCATCACCCGGCAGCCATGCATCGACCTGTGGATTGGCTGAGCGTATAACGTTATAGCCAAGCTGGTATCGTTGCGCAAAATCCACCAGCGTATCTGCTGCAGTCGTGAAAACTGTTTGATGCGCACCCACCACATGGTTGTCACTGCCCGGCAGCGGATACGTAGCAATCTGCCCCAACGCGGGCGACACGTAAAGGCAGGCTAGCAAGCCCGGCCAGGTCAAAAATTTCATGAGCAGTTTATGGGGCCAGGCTGGCGAAGCCAGTGAGGTTTTATAGAAAGACATTGCCACGATTTCAGGGCAGGATATCGATAGGTGTACCTTCCCCGACAGCATGCCAGATTTCTTCCATCTCGCGGTTTGTCACCGCGATACAGCCATTGGTCCAGTTGAAACGCTGTACCAGTGAGTCGGGAAATTTGGACTGCTCGGGCATCCCGTGAATCATGATGGATCCGCCCGGATCAACACCGAGCGAAGCAGCGCGCTGGATATCCTGCTGGTTGGGATAGGAAATATGAATGGCCTTGTAATAATCACTATCGGGAAACTTGAAGTCCAGCAAGTAGCGACCTTCGGGGGTCCGCTCATCACCTTCGCGTTGTTTGTGCCCGCGTGATCGGGGCCCCAGGGCAATTGAATACTCGCGGAACACGATGCCGCCATGGTACAGGAATAGTTTTCGCTGTGCCTTCTGCACGACCACATGATCGGCCTTCAGCGCCACCTCGGCAAAAGCCGGCGCGCCCCGGGCAAGTATGCCCAAGGCGAGCAACCCGGCACAGCAATAGGTGAAGCCGGTATACGTTTTATTCAGTGCTTTAAACGCTGGCATGGCACGATTGATACTAGTTCATAATTCGAAACTGCACTATTTTCACGTGTCAGGAAACAGTCCGCTGAATCGGGAAATACTATTTTAATAAAGGTTGCTCGCGACAAACAATGGTCCCTGATCTGTTCCAGGAATGTGCAGGTTACCGTGGCCTGAAGCTTGGGTCAAAGAGGCAAACAGCGGGCTGGACAGCTAACAATCATTCGGATCGCACTGGCTTTGACCCGCGCTTCTGCTTCGGTTTTCAGGATCGCTGAAAGCCTCTCGACGAATATTATGAGTCAATCAGCTGCGTATTGTCCTTGCCGAGCGGCTATCCAGGCTGAAATTGCCGGTGCCCAGCGCCGCGACCACAAGCAGGCCAGCCATTATTGCCATATTCTTCACGAAGTTCTGCATTTCGTGACCGCGAGCAACGCTCTCTTCCATGGCCCAGAAATTGTGCATATACAGGCTGATTACCAGCGTCAGGCCAGCCAGCACAAATGCCGCCACGTTTCCTCGATACCCCACAATTAGCGCCGCACCCGCAACCAGCTGAATAATGATCGTGACAATCAATAAAACAGGAAACAGTGGGACATTGTGCGCTTCCATGTACTGGCTCATTGCCTCGAAATTCGTGATTTTCTGCAGGCCCGGCAAGATAAAATACAAGCCCAATAATGCGCGGCCCGACAACAAACAGAAACTTTCCAGGTAATTCATAGATATTTCTCTGTTAATCCTGATTATCCGCGTGGATTTACCCTGTGCTAGTGGACAACTCAATGCGAGGTGTTTATGCAAGCCAGGTAATGTGCAAATTGAAAGGCTGCGGTGAAGCGCAAGCTGTCTAGAACACTTGCTTTCAGGTAGCGTCATAAAGATTATTTGTAGACTTTGCCCCGATGCGTAATCCAGCCGCCTTCGCGTCGCCCCTTTGGATCGTGGTGCGTCCAGTGAATCACCCCGCCCTTGTTGTTCCATTCGTAGCGACCGCGCACAAAAACGCGGTCGCCCTCCTGCAGCGGCACGCGCGGTGCAAGATCAATATTGTGTGCGACCAGTATCGTTGGCAAATCCGCGGCGCTCACCAGGAAACGCTGATGGCGGCTGCCTTCCAGATCGTCACGCATGACCCTGACCACTTCAAAATCGAGTTCATCCAGCCAGACCTCAAACTCTTGCTGTGCTATCGCGCGCTCAAGTCGTGCGTAATTATCCGCAGCCTGTGCTGCACCGCGCTGCGCCACATCAGCTGCATCTGCTGCAGCCTTATGTGTGCTCGCCTGGTCGGCTGCCTGCGGTGTCGTTTCGAGCAAGCCCTGCAAGGCAGCAAATTGTTTTGGAAACAGCTGTGCGCCGAGAGCCAGCACACCGACAACAGCCAATGCGACTATCTTTCTGTTGGGCATCTCAATCACCGGATAAAATTAAAGCGCACCGACAGGTGCGCTTTAACGGGCATTCGAATCACTCGTTTAAACAGACCGTAGAATTATTTGAATAGACCCTTGGCCATATTCATCACGCCGCCGAGACCACCGAGGTTATCCAGCAGGTTACCGCCGGAGCTGCTCTTGTCAATAATGCCAGGCAGGATCTCGCTCAGGCTGTTGCTGGCCTCTTCCGTACTTACGCCGAGTTTTTTGGCAAACCCCGAGAGCTTGTCGCCATCAAATATTTCCGTCAATTGCGAGGCCTGAATGCCCTCGTTGTCGCCATCACCGAGCCAGCTCTGTACGACATTACTGAGATTGCTGTTCCCGGTCATCTTGCTGACGATACCACCGAGATCAAGGTTGCCCTTTGCGTCACCCAACAGATCTGAAATCGCCTCGCTGGCATTTTCGCTGGAGACTTTGCCGCCAAATTTTTCCGCCATCAACTGGGATGCCAATTGCTTAATATCCATAACACATTCCTCTTATGCAAAATTTAATCGCTCACGCGATCGTGTGACTGCAGTACCGTGCTTGCGATGCTGCCGTGAAAAAGCGCGCTTTGAGTCGCCTGCCTGGCCAGGTTACTTGCCTTTGAAAAGCGAACCAAGGATGCCCCTGGCCAACGACCTGCCCGCCCTGCTACCGAGACTGCGCACCATGCTTTTTGCAAACGCCTCGGCGATACCCTGTCTTTGTCGCCCTCTTGCAAGGGTCTTCGGTTTTTCAAGCGTGCGCGCCTCGCTCTGCTGCGCTTCTTCTGCTTCTGCTGCAGCCTTTGCGGCACGCGCCTGTAGTTTTTCAAAAGCCGACTCGCGATCGACCGGTTCGTCGTAGATTCCGCGACAGGGGCTTTGTTGCATTACAGCATCGCGCTCCTGCTTGCTGGCTGGCCCAATCCGCGATACCGGCGGCTTTATAAACGTGCGCTGGACCATGGTCGGTACTCCCTTGCTCTGCAAGGTCGACACCAGTGCCTCTCCGACACCCAGCTCGGTTATGGCTTCACGGGTGGAAAAAGCCGGGTTGGCACGAAACGTATCCGCCGCCGTTTTCACCGCTTTTTGTTCATTCGGTGTGAAAGCACGCAGCGCATGCTGTACCCGGTTGCCCAACTGGGCGAGCACTGAATCGGGTACATCGCTCGGGCTTTGCGTAATGAAGTAGACACCGACGCCCTTGGAACGAATCAGGCGCACAACCTGCTCGACTTTTTCAACCAGCGCCTTTGGCGCATCCTTGAACATCAGGTGCGCCTCGTCAAAAAACAACGCCAGTACCGGTTTCTCCGGATCACCGATTTCCGGCAGGTTTTCGAACAACTCCGAAAGCAGCCACAGCAATACCGTGGAGTACACGGCTGGCTCCTGGTACAACCTGTTGGCAGCCAGTACATTGATATAGCCACGGCCCTCGCGATCGCGGCGCATAAAATCGCCCAGGTCCAGCATCGGCTCGCCGAAAAATATATTCGCTCCACTGCGCTCGAGCACCAGCAGGTGGCGCTGGATCGCACCGATCGAACTGGTAGATACATTACCGTAGAGGGTGCGCAATTCTGCTGCGCTATCGCCGACATGCTGCACCATAGCGCGCAGGTCCTTCATATCGAGCAACAACAGGCCCTGGTCGTCGGCCACCGCGAAAGCAATATTTAAAATGCCTTCCTGGGTTTCATTGAGGTTAAGCAGGCGTGACAACAATAACGGACCCATGTCGGAAACCGTGGCACGTATCGGCTGCCCTTTTTCGCCATAGACATCCCAGAACATCGTCGGGCAACCCTGCCAGGCGTCGGTGGGCAAACCAAGCAACTCGAGCCTTTCGTTGATCTTCGGATGCGGCTTGCCGGCCTGGCTGATGCCTGAGACATCACCCTTGATATCGCACAGAAACACCGGCACACCCTGGTTGGAAAGGCTTTCGGCAATGCCCTGCAGCGTTACGGTTTTGCCAGTGCCGGTTGCACCCGCAATCAACCCGTGACGGTTTGCGCGCTTCAGGTCGAGTTCAACAGGTGTGACGCCAGGTTTTTCGTCGCCGCCCGATTGCACGTAACCAAGAGTGATAGTGTTTTTCTGCATTTACGGCCCGATATCCTGTCTTCTGCGCTGGGTTGATATTTACTGGCGACTAAAACGCAATACACCCCGGGGCAATCGAGCCGCAGGGTGTATCAAGCGATCCGGCACAACCTTGTACACTTTGGTTTTACGCGAAATGGTGGTACGCGAAATGGTGGTACGCGAGCGCCCTGCGAATGCATGTGTGCACAAACACTTCTGCGTAAAACCGTGCCAAAAATTTCCGCTAGTGGGTAATCAGCGGCGACATCTCTTTGGCCTGTGCTACCCATTTCGCGACAGTTTTTTCACTGGGCACCGCGCGGCAAAGTTTTTTCTGCGCGTTTACAGTTTTCATCGCTTCGGCGAGGTTGGCTGCGTTGCGATTGCGCAGTTCTTTCACGGTGTCGACACCGGCAGCTTCCAACAATTCTGAAAATTCCTGGCCGACGCCGGAGACACGCATCAGGTCTGCCATATTGACCCACTTGAGCAATTGTGATTCCGAGCAGCCGGTTTTAACCGCTGTGCTCTCGCGACCTTTCTTGTCGCAGCAGAGTTTAAGCAAATCGTTGGTTGTTTTGATTTTAGCGCTGCCAAGCTTTTCACTCATTGCAGGGCCAATACCTTCAATTTCATCAATTCTGTACGCCATTCTTCATGTCCTCTCAGTGTGTCAGGTAAGTTGGGTTTCAGGTGCGTTAACCGCCAGGTCATATTTGGTGCGGCTTTACCGTTTCCATCAGGCAAGCAGGGTACGCGACCCGCGGCGCAGCGCCAACCGCAACCAAATCAAATTTTGCAAAAATTGTATCGCCGGGAATAGTTTGAAAACCAGCGGTACAGCCGCCAGAAAAAAGACTGTTCGAAACAGACGCCGCAGCAGTGGCCGGCACTGCACATGGCAGCGCGGCGAACCGAGTGAATGATACCCGCTCGCCCCGATGACCCACCACTGATTTATTGGCAACAGCGCTGCAGCGCGTCACCGATAGCACTTAACTGCGATCGCGATCACGGAATTGAACCGGCCAGCGCCGCCAGGCCGGCCAAGAGGGCGCTGCAAAGGCCGGAGACAAAAGCAGATTGCTCACTATTTAACCAGTTGGCGTCGCGCCTCTCCGATTTTTTTTTCGACGCGCAAAATTCATGCGGAGCGTGATAGCGCGCTAGGGCGATAGCGCGACCGGACATGTACCAAAAAATAACCCATCCTTTCAAGCAGGCAAGTGCTGCGTTCGAACGACACCTAACCCGCTGCGCAACTTGTCGAATTTATTTACAGCAACATGAGCGAAATTATTTTTTGTTTCATCAATTCAACAAGTTATAAGCTGGCCCGAATCATGCTTGTAGCTTCAGGCGCAACATAACTGCCGAGCGCAGCGTTACACAAACGATATGCAGTTTTTATTGGTAACGTTTTGTGCGGTTAATCATCATGCAATAAATCGCGAGCAACACGTGATTTTGATGATGAATCCGCCGTTATTGCCATCCTGGTATGGCATGAGCTGATCAGCAGTGTGTCGCGTTATACGGGTATCCGGCATTGAATTCCAGCAGCGTGACGGACATGCCCGCGCAGTAAACTTGTTGATAACAAGTTGCAAGAGAGCCCGGGTACATCCTGGTTGTATTCAACTCTCTGCTTCTGAAAAGCGCCGGCAGTTGTAAGTTGTTGTCGGCGCTTTTTTCTTTTCAACAAACCCCTCAAGTCCTTCGCAGCTATCTGCTGGCGCCTTTCGCCCCTTGCCTAAACTGGTGCAGCGTCCCAGCCAGGTGCGCAGAGGCACCAGGGCGTGAACGACGCGTAGATCCTTAACAGGTTGAAACATCGACAGCTTCTGCTGCTGACAACGCCACTCCAATCCGGCCTGGTACAAAATTTGCTGTTGATTTGCTGCTGAACAGTGGCAATATCGCGCTGCCTTCTTTAAAGTGACCAAAACTGCGCGAAGCACGTCCAAGCATCAAATCATGGTAAAAGCAGTAGGCGCATTCCTTCTTACGCAATGACTGTTTTGCAATGACTTTTTCGCAGTAACTGTTTCGAAATGAACCTGCGCCGAGATTTGCTTAATGCCGATAAACAAAAGCTGGAAAGGGTACAAGAGCAACAGGTTCTATGACGAATTATTAACTTCCGCCGGCAACCCCCGCTCGGCTGCGCGCAACATTATCAACATGCTGCGCGGTCTCTCCGCAGAAGAAATAGCTGAACGGCGGCTGGCGGCAGAACTGGCCATACGTGACATGGGCATTACATTCACTGTGTACAGCGATGCCGGCAACATCGATCGCGCCTGGCCATTCGATATTATTCCCAGGGTCATTAATGCGCGCGAATGGAAAACCATTGTCAGGGGTTTGCGCCAGCGGAGCATGGCGCTCAATTGTTTTATCGATGACGTTTACAACAAGCAGCGCATTTTCGCCGACAACATAGTCCCCGCCGATGTCGTTCTTGAATCACCCAATTACAAGGCGCAATGCCAGGGCGTGTCGCCCCGTTTTGGCGCATGGGCTCATATTTGCGGCTCGGACCTGGTGCGCGACATCGCGGGCCATTTTTTTGTCCTCGAAGATAACTTGCGGGTACCGTCCGGTGTTTGCTACATGCTTGAAAACCGGGAAATTACCAAGCGCATCCTGCCCGAGCTGTTTGAGAATAACAAGATTTTGCCGGTTGATGATTATCCCACCCGACTTTATGAAACGCTCGCGTCCTTATCACCGCGCTCGAAAAAAAGACCCTGTATCGTTGTCCTCACGCCCGGCATTTTTAATTCGGCCTATTTTGAGCACGCCTACCTTGCGCAAACCATGGGCGCAGAACTCGTGGAGGGTGCAGACCTGTTTACCGGAGAAGATAACTTTCTGTACATGCATACTGTTGAAGGCCCGGTGAAGGTTGACGTGGTATACCGCCGCATAGACGAAGATTTCCTGGATCCCGAAGCGTTCAGGAAAGATTCATTCCTGGGCGTACCTGGCATCATGCGGGTCTGGAAGGCTGGCAATGTGGCCATCGCCAATGCACCAGGCAGCGGCGTTGCCGACGACAAGGTGGTTTATGCCTATGTCCCGAAAATGATCCAGTACTACCTGAAACAGAAACCGCTGCTAAATAGTGTTAAAACATACCTGTGCTCTGAAATCAAAGATCGAGAGTTTGTGCTCGCAAATATCGATAAACTTGTCGTCAAACCTGCGAATGAATCCGGTGGCTATGGCCTGATGGTTGGACCGCATTCCAGCAAGGCAAAGCACAAGGAATTCAGCAAGCTGATAGAAGACAATCCTCGCAACTACATCGCACAGCCGACGCTCGCGATCTCAACGGCCCCGACTTATATCGACGAAACAGTGCAACCGCGGCATCTGGACCTGCGCCCGTTTATATTGCAGGGAAAGCGGACCTGGGTTACCGCAGGCGGACTCACGCGCGTGGCGCTGGTTAAAGACTCGCTGGTCGTCAATTCTTCGCAAGGTGGCGGAAGCAAGGACACCTGGATTGTGGATACGCGCAAATGACCATGCTATCAAGGGTTGCGGAACGACTTTACTGGATGGCTCGCTACCATGAACGCAGCGAGAATATCGCGCGTTTAACCAATGCCTATACGAACCTGCTGATGGACATGCCCGCCGGGTCCGATATGGAGTGGGACGTGCTGGTAAAAATTCTTGATGCTGAACAGGAATATGCCAGCCATTATAGAGTCTACAGCGAAAACAATGTATTGCGCTTCCTGATTGCCGACAAAAATAATCCATCGAGTATTATCAATACCGTGCGCGGCATCAGGGAGAACGTCAGGACGACACGCGACGTGCTTCCACAGGAGACGTGGGAATATACCAACGAACTTTACCTTTACACCAACGAATTCGCCGAGAAATCTGTGGGCAGGCGTAACAGGTACAGTTTTCTCGAACAGATTATGTTTCGTACGCAGCAAATCAATGGTCTTTTGCTTACTACGCTTAGTCGCGATCATGCGTATCGGTTTATCAAGCTTGGCCATTTGCTCGAACGGGCTGATATGACAACGCGCATAATTGACGCCGGCGCCGGCGCAATCATGGGCAAGCGGGAAGAAAATCCTGCAATAGATCCCTTGCTTTGGAGTTCCATTCTAAAAGCACTGTCTTCGCTTACCAGCTATCGACTGTACATCAGCCCGATTATCGATTCAGAATCAGTAGTGCGTTTTGTATTCAAGGAAACTGCGCATCCACGCTCACTGCTATTTTGCTTGCGCGGAATTCGTGACGAGCTGCCACTCCTGAAAAATTACGATGCTGCACTCGACGCGGTTGATAACGCAATTGACGCATTGACACTATTCAAGCTCGAGAAAATTTCCCTGCCGCGATTACATAGCGGTATAGACAAGCTGCAATTCATGCTTGCTGCCATCAATAATGAAATCTCCGAAAGCTGGTTTTTAAACAGATGACGAGGCCCCGGTTCGCAATAGCTGGCTCGAGGAAAATTCCGGCCGACTGCTTCTTCCTGGAATATCAAGCATGAGTATTCGCATCGCGATACACCACAAGACAGAGTACAGGTTTGATCAATCTGTCACGGTCTTTCCTCACGTGCTGCGCCTGCGGCCCGCACCCCACTCGCGCACCGTCGTTACAAGCTACACGCTCAAGGTTTCCCCCTCCAGCCACTTTATCAATTGGCAGCAGGATCCGTTCGGCAACTACCAGGCGCGGCTTGTATTCAACGAAAAAACCGATCATCTCAAGTTCGATATCGAGGTTATTGCTGAATTAACGGCCTATAACCCTTTCGATTTTTTTGTCGAGAGCTCAGCTGAAAATTTCCCGTTCCAGTATGAGCGATCATTGCGCGGCGAACTGAACCCCTACCTGAAGAAATGCCACAAGAGCAACCTGCTGCAAGCCTGGCTTGCTGAAATGCCTTCAGTGGAAATGCCCACAAACGATTTCCTGGTTAATGTCAACCGGCTGACGCAGGAAGCCATAGATTATTCGCTGCGATTTGAACCCGGCGTACAAACGCCAAACCGAACGCTGCAGTTGCGCAGGGGGTCATGCAGGGATTCCGCCTGGCTGCTGGTGCAAACATTTCGGCATCTGGGCATGGCGGCAAGGTTTGTTTCCGGATACCTGGTGCAACTTGCACCGGACACCAGGTCTCTCGACGGTCCCTCCGGGCCAGAACATGATTTCACCGATTTACATGCGTGGTGTGAAGTCTACATACCGGGGGCGGGATGGGTTGGCCTGGACCCGACCTCGGGCCTGTTTGCCAGCGAAGGACACATCCCTCTTGCCTGCACACCAGAACCATCAACCGCAGCACCAATCAGCGGTGCAACAGAAAAGTGCAAGGTTGAGTTTGCATACAGTAATGAAGTGACGCGCATCTACGAAGACCCCCGCGTTACCAAGCCCTATACAGAATACCAGTGGTCATGCGCAGATGCGCTTGGCAAAATGGTCGATCGGCAATTTGAAGATGCAGATTTGCGCTTGACCATGGGGGGCGAGCCTACATTTGTTTCGATTGATGACATGGAGTCTGCGCAGTGGAATACTGATGCGCTTGGCGAGCATAAACTGAAACTCGCCAAGGATCTCTTAATTCGATTGCGCGATCGCTTTGCACCACATGCGCTGCTGCATTACGGGCAAGGCAAATGGTATCCGGGCGAAGAGTTGCCGCGCTGGGCGCTCGGATGTTTTTGGCGCAAGGATGGTACGCCGCTTTGGCGTGATCCAAAGTTGCTGGCGCGGGTCGATAAGGATTACGGTCTTACGCTGGGGGACGCGGATGCGTTTAGCCGTGCGTTGGCAGAAAAAATCAGCGTAGCGCCGAAATATATCAATCGCGCCTATGAGAACGCTCTTTACTATGTTTGGCAGGAAGAAAACCTGCCGGTTGGCGTTGATCCCTACCACGCATCGATGAAAGATGGTCTCGAGCGAATGCAACTGGCTCGCGTCTTACACCAGGGTATAGACCAGCCCAGTGGTTTTGTTTTGCCGCTGGGCTGGGATTTCGCAGCTGGCAAATGGTACAGCACGTCCTGGCCTTTAAAAACAGGGCGCGTCGTGCTGATTCCCGGAGACTCCCCGATGGGGCTGCGCCTGCCACTTGATTCACTACCCCTCAGCAGCGAGCAGGAAATAATCATCGAGCGCGACCCCTTTGAAACGCGAGAACCCCTGCCAGTCAACGCCTCCATACCGCGCGCCTCGTCACTGGGCGATGACGATAGCGCCGATGGTGACACTACCACTGCAACGCACGCTGCTGCTCCTCAAAAGGAAAAGCCAGCCACAACAAGGAAAGTGAATATCCCGGTGCTAAGGACCTCACTGTGCGTTCAACCGCGCGATGGCAAGCTTTTTGTATTTATGCCGCCGCTTGAATACCTTGAACACTACGTTGACCTGATCGAAAAAATCGAGCAGGTAGCGGCAGATTTGTCGCTTCCCGTGATCATTGAAGGCTATGAACCACCGCGTGACAGTCGAATACAAAAATTATTGATCACCCCGGATCCTGGCGTAATCGAAGTCAATGTTCACCCCGCTGCCAACTGGCAGGAATTGAGCGATATCACGACCGCGCTTTATGAAGAGGCGCGCCTGAGCAGGTTAGCCACTGAAAAATTCATGCTCGACGGCAGGCATACCGGAACCGGTGGTGGCAATCACGTAACCCTGGGCGGCCCAACACCTGCCGACAGTCCACTACTTCGGCGACCCGACCTGATTCGCAGCCTTGTAACGTACTGGCAACATCATCCCAGCCTCTCGTACCTGTTTTCAGGAATGTTCATTGGCCCAACAAGCCAGGCACCGCGCGTCGACGAGGGCCGCGAAGAAATGCTCTATGAGCTCGAAGTGGCATTTGAGCAAATGCCGGATGGTGAAATAGCGCAACCATGGCTGGTTGACCGTCTACTCCGCAACCTCCTCATCGACGTCACAGGCAATACGCATCGCGCCGAGTTTTGTATCGACAAACTATACTCGCCGTCAGGCGCGAGTGGCCGACAAGGTATTCTGGAATTCCGCGGGTTTGAAATGCCGCCGCATCCGCGCATGGCACTGGTGCAAGTGTTGCTGTTGCGTTGCCTTGTAGCCAGGTTCTGGAAAAAACCCTACCGGGGACAGTTAATACGCTGGGGAACACGCTTGCATGACCAGTTTATGTTGCCGCATTTTGTCTGGTCGGATATCCGCGAAGTCGTTCGCGATCTCAATAGTGAGGGCTATCCATTCCAACTCGAATGGCTGGTTCCGTTTGAGGAATTCCGGTTTCCCTACTACGGGAGGCTGGAAATTGATGACATTCATCTTGAAATTCGTTGGGCAATCGAACCCTGGCATGTGCTTGGCGAGGAAGTGAGTAGTTTCGGCACAGCTCGCTACGTTGACTCTTCTATTGAACGCCTGCAAATAAAGGTGAGCGGCATAACCCCCGGTCGCCACATAGTGAGCTGCAATGGCCGACGCGTACCGCTGCGCAGCACCGGCAAGCATGGTGAGTTCGTCGCCGGGGTAAGAT
>JBATGO010000275.1:0-5028 GCA_049665845.1 Pseudomonadales bacterium
CAACGCCACTGCTGTTCTCACTGCTCGAACAGCACCAGTCCTTTGCTGCGGCCCACAGCGGCGCGCTTTTATTTACCGACATGCACTTTATGCTGCAGCAGGAAGTGGTCGAACGCATCTGCGCGGCACCGGGCAGCAAACAATTCGGGCGGCTCAGCGTGATGATGCAGTATTTCGCGTCGGTGGAAGCCCTGTTTGGCGTACCGCCCGAGGCCTTCGAACCGCGCCCTGCGGTCAATTCATCGATCCTGCGCGTGGTGCCGCACAGGCAACTGCCCTTCCCTGCCAGGGAACCACAACGTTTTGCCGCGCTGGTCAGCGCGGCCTTTGCGCAGCGCCGCAAGACGCTACGCAACAACCTGAAAGGGATTTGTGATGCCGAACAACTCGAAAGCCTCGGCGTCGACCCGGGCTGCCGTGCCGAGTCACTCGCGGTGCAGCAGTTTGTTGCCATTGCCAATGCATTAAGCGACATCTGATGCCTGACAAACGCATCATCACGGCCGGGCAGGCAATGCGCGCAGTCTGTGCAAGCGCCTGGCTATAGCAAATGCTGCACTGCAAATCTTGTGTAACTGCGGCATAATCGACGCATGGAAAACGATACACAGAACTGGCAAGCAAGCGTCGCCGTAGACGTGACGCCGCGCTATCTTGCGCAGCAATCGAATCCCGACGACAACGAATACGTGTTTGCCTACACGGTTGAAGTCAGTAATCGCGGCGACGAGCCTGTGCAGTTGCTTGCGCGCCACTGGATTATTACCGATGGCAACAACGCCGTGCGCGAAGTGCAGGGCGAAGGCGTGGTGGGCGAGCAGCCGCACATTCCACCGGGGGCAACGTACCGCTACAGCAGCGGTGCCGTGCTCAGCACGCGCACCGGCACCATGGAAGGCAGTTACACCATGCGCAGCGAGTCGGGTGCCGTCTTCGATGCAGTTATCCAGCCCTTCGGGCTGGTGCATCCCGGCGCACTGCAGTAGTCAAAAGACTGCAGTAGCCAAAGACGGCAGTCGCCAAAGATTGCCACAGCCATAGATTGCATTAGCCAGGCGGGAGCCAATACACGGGCATGGCCGTTTACGCAGTGGGAGACATACAGGGCTGCTATGCAGAACTGATGGACGTACTCGAGCAGGTCGACTTCGACCCCGCACGCGACCAGCTGTGGGTCTGCGGCGATCTCGTCAACCGAGGCCGTAACTGCAAGGCCACACTGCGTTTTATGTACGAAAACCGCAAATCGGTGCGCGCCGTACTCGGTAACCATGACCTGCACCTGCTTGCCATCTACCATGGCGTGCGCAAACCGCGGCGCAGCGATACCTTCGATAAAATTCTCGACGCGTCGCGCTGCGACGAGTGGATGGACTGGCTGCAATCGCTACCGCTTTGCTGGCATGACGACAAACTCAATTACACGCTCGTGCATGCCGGCATTGCACCGCAGTGGAACCTGCAGCAGGCGCTGGCGCTGTCGGCCGAAGTTGAGCAGGCACTGCGCGGCAAACGTGCGCGCGATTTTTTTGAACACATGTACGGCGACGAGCCCAACCTGTGGTGCGACGACCTTAAGGGCCATGCGCGGCTGCGCTGTATAACCAATTACTTTACCCGCATGCGGCTGGTCGACCGGCGCGGCGCGCTGAATCTCAGTTACAAAAACGATCTCGTGAACGTACCCGACGGCTATTACCCATGGTTCCTGCATCCCAAACGCAAGAATGCCGAACTCAGGATTATCTTTGGCCACTGGGCTGCGCTCGGCGGCTATATCAATAACCATAACCTGTTTGGCCTCGACAGCGGTTGCGTCTGGGGCCACTCCCTGACGCTGATGGAACTGGCAACCCACGATTTGTTCCTGGCACAGGCGCAAGGCTAGCGATGCAAACTTACCTGGTGGGCGGCGCGCTGCGCGACGAGTTATTAGGCCTGCCGGTGCACGAACGCGACTGGGTAATCACCGGCGCCACACCCGAAGAATTGCTGGCCGAGGGCTACCAGCAGGTGGGCAAGGATTTCCCTGTATTCCTGCACCCGCAAAGCAAAGAGGAATATGCGCTGGCGCGTACCGAACGCAAACAGGGCGTGGGCCATACCGGGTTCAGCATCGACGCCAACCCGGCTGTTACGCTCGAAGAAGATTTGCTGCGCCGCGACCTGACTATCAACGCCATCGCGCGCGATGCCGGCGGCAAACTGCACGACCCCTGCGGCGGCCTCGACGATATCGCGCTGCGCCGGCTCCGCCACGTTTCACCCGCGTTTGTCGAAGACCCCTTGCGCGTACTGCGCGTGGCGCGCTTCCTGGCGCGGTTCAAACACCTGGGCTTTGCAATCGCACCCGAAACACTCGCGTTGATGAAAACCATCAGCGCCTCCGGTGAATTAAAAACATTGCCCGCCGAGCGTATCTGGCGCGAATTCGACAAAGGCCTTTCTGCGCGTTCGCCCGATGCGTTCATCCAGGCGCTTTACCAGTGTGACGCGCTGGCCGTACTCCTGCCAGAACTGGAAAAACGCTGGCGAGTGGCCGACAAGCTGCGCGGTGCGGCGCCAAAAATTGGCGAGCGTTATGTGGGCGAAAGACTGCTGCAATCGCTTGCGCGCGCCAGCGAACACAACTCTCCGCTCGAAGTGCGCTGGGCCCTGTGTTGCCATGCGATGGCCAACGTAAATCAACCGGAAAACCTGCGCAGCAGCAGTCATGCATCGAATAGCGGCGCAGGCAAAATGGTGGCGGCTGCCAGCGCAAGACTCCGCGCACCCTCACGCCACTCAAGGCTCGGTGTGCTGGCCGCAGCCGAAGCGAATTTTATCCTGCAGGCCGCACGCGCGCGTCCCGATGCAATTCACGAACTGCTCGAAAGCTGCGACGTATGGCGCAGGCCGGAAGACTTTGCACTGCTGCTGGAAGTGGCCGAATGCCTGGCCCTGAGTGCAGGCTACAGCGAAGAGAGTGCGGCGTCGCTGCTGCTGTTGCGAAGGGCACTGGCAGCGACGCAACGTATCGAAGCCGCCGAATTCGTAGCTGGCGGCCTGCACGGGCCGGCGGTGGGTGAAGCGGTGCGCAATGCACGCAAGGTTGCGATTGCGGACCTGAAAAAATCGCTGGCAAAGCGATAACACACAACGCCAACGTTTACTTACACGGACTACTTCCTAACAGCCAGGCAAATTCACATACAGCGCGAATTAACGCGCGACGCGGTAGGTGATCCCCGCACAGTCGGCCGCGGCAATAGCCTGCGGTTTGCGCACCGTAATTTGCAGGGAATTGACTGCGGCGAAATTTTCCATCAGGTGCTGCGCGAGATCTTCGAGCAATGCTTCGAGCAACAGGCGCGGCGATGCCTGCACAAAGGTCTCTATCGCATCGGCTATCGCCGCGTAATCGAGCGCATCCTCGATCGCATCGCTGGCGGCTGCAGCGCTGATATCGCTCTCTGCATGTAAATCAAAAAACAGTTGTTGCGGAACTTCGCGCTCCCAGTCACAGATGCCAATGATGGTTTCGACGCAAAGCCTTTCGATAAAAACAGTCGCCACGGGTTCAGCTCCGTTGCAGGTAAAGACAGTCAGGCATGCAGTGCAGCGAGCTCAACCAGCGGCCAGCGCGGGCGCACCTCGATGGCCTCGCCGTCTCGCTGCCCCGCCGCCAGGCGCAAGGCGCCAGCCAGCGCGATCATCGCACCGTTGTCGGTGCAGAATTCAGGGCGCGCATAAAAAAGTTTTGCGCCGAGCTTTTGCACTGCTTCGCCCAACTCACTGCGCAAACGGCGGTTGGCACTGACACCCCCGGCAATCACCAGCCGTGTGCGGCCGCTTTGCTGCAGTGCGCGGCGGCACTTGATGCACAGCGTACTGACAATGGCCTGTTCGAATGCGAGCGCGAGATCGGCGCGGGTTTGAACATCGAGATCACCGTTGACATCGCGCGCATGTGCAATCGCATTTTTTGCGTAGGTTTTAAGCCCGCTGAAACTGAAGTCGAGCCCTGGTCGGTTGACCATCGGGCGCGGAAATTCGTAGCGACCCGCGCGCCCCTGCCCGGCCAGTTTCGATATCGCCGGACCACCGGGGTAGGCCAGGCCTAACAACTTGGCGGTCTTGTCGAAGGCTTCGCCAGCCGCATCGTCGACCGATTCGCCAAGCAGCGTGTAACGGCCAATGCCCTCGACGTCGACCAGCTGGGTATGGCCGCCTGACACCAGCAAGGCAACAAACGGAAAGCCAGGGGGATCGGATTCGAGCATCGGCGCCAGCAAGTGGCCTTCCATATGGTGTACGCCCAATGCCGGCACTCCCCAGCCCATCGCCAGGGCGCGGCCCAGCGAAGCTCCGACCAGCAGCGCGCCGATCAGGCCCGGGCCCGCCGTGTAGGCCACGCCATCTATCTCGCCCGGCGCTATGCCTGCATCGGCAAGCATCGCATCGATCATCGGCAGCGCCTTGCGTACATGGTCGCGCGAGGCAAGCTCGGGCACCACGCCGCCGTAGACCTCATGCAGGTCAATCTGGCTGTGCAGCGCCTGCGCGAGCAGGCCGCGCTCGCTATGGTAGAGCGCGACACCGGTTTCATCGCAGGAAGTTTCGATGCCGAGCACCAGCATGGCTTTTATATCTGTAGCATTTATATTTGCAGCAATGGCGATGGGAAAGCCCGTTTACTGACCGCTGTTCAGCCGCGTAACGCGGTAGGTGCCGTGCTGGGAGAGCAATTTCACCCGGTCGCCAGCGAGAATTGGCGCGGCTTTGGGGTCAAGCGCCTGTACCACCGACAGTATTTCACCGCTTTCCAGCCGAACCGTATACTCCGCACCATTGGCGCGGGTAACCGCCTCCTCTGCTTTGGCACCGACCACCGCACCCGCAACCCCGGCCAGCACTGCGGCGATTTCACCGACCGCACCGTCGTCTACCGTAGCGCCTGCGATACCGCCGACCACGCCACCCACAACACCACCCGCCCCGCTCTTGGTACCTTCTATTATCACCGGCGTGACCTCGATAATGGTACCG
>JBATGO010000276.1:0-5794 GCA_049665845.1 Pseudomonadales bacterium
ACGTAGTAGAACTCAAACAGCAACGCGGGCGTGGTAATAAAAACAATCCCCGTGGCCATCGAGCAGGTATATCCGCACAACTATCATCGTTGAGAACGTGCTCGCGCGAAAACGATTGTGACAGCAACAATGCCAACAGTAATGTCAACAATAATGTCAACAACAACGACAAACAAAGCGGCAATTGCAAGCACAGTGACCAACAGCACAGCGACAATCAGAGTGACAACAAGGTCACGGACCTGTTCGACTACCTCGACCTGAAATTCACCAGCGACCAGCCAGACGACACTGGTGCTGCAGCTGTGAAACCGCAGCAAGATGTTGCGCATACCAGTATCGACACACAATACTTCAAGGCCGCGGGACGCCATCGCCTGCTGACCGCCGCTGAAGAGCGCATGCTCGCCCGCGCGGCGCAAGCTGGCGACCAGACAGCACGCGACCGCCTGATTGCTGCAAATTTACGATTGGTAATCAGCATCGCCAAGCGCTACACCGACGACCGCGTGGAGTTGATGGACCTGATCAGCGAAGGCAACCTGGGGCTGATCAAGGCGATAGACAAATTTGACCCGTCACGCGGCTTTCGATTCTCTACCTATGCAACATGGTGGATACGCGACATGGTACTCGGTTCACGCATGCGCCAGTCGACCACCGTGCATATCCCGATTCATACCTTGAAAGTACAAAATACCTGCCTGCGCGCACAACGCGAGTTGCGCCAGCAGCTGGGTTGCGACCCCAGTGATGTACAGGTCGCTGAACACCTTGGCAAAAAAACGCAGCAGGTAACGCATGCGCTGGAGTCAGTGGAGCACCGTTGCTCGATCGAATCGGCCAGCAACCCACATTGTCGGCCACTGCACGAAGTGCTTGTCGACGACAACAACCAGGATCCGGCGCTGCAACTGGAAGAAGAAATCCTGTCCGCTGCGCTGGCCACTTGCCTCGGTGAACTGAACGGACGCTATCGCGAAATCATTGTGAAGCGCTTCGGATTGTTCGGCGAAACACCGCGCTCGGTGCTGGCACTCAGCAAGGAACTCGGTATTCGCCGCGCAACGCTGCATAAATGGATAAATTCCGCGCTGTCGATATTGCAGCGTGAACTGCAAGCGACGCCATAGCACAACCAGCAACCAGCAACCAGCAACCAGCACCCAGCACCCAGCACCCAGCACGCGGCGCTGTAAGCAAGATGATTTTGCACTGACACGCGCGCGGCTTTTCGGTTAAAGTCGCGCCATGGATGCCGAACGCGACACACTCAAGCCCTTCAGCGAAGCCTGGTTCGAACAACATATCGACAATGCGCTCGCGGCCACACCGCCCGACACACGCTTTTCCAGAAGCGTGTATAAACTGATCAAGTTTGCCTTCGACCCGCAGTTTTTCGGGCTCGAGAACCTGCCCGATCGTGGCTGTCTTTTTATTGGCAACCATTCATTGTTTGCGCTGGATGGCGGCTTGCTGGGAGCTGTGATGCTCAATGAGCACGGCCGCTGGCTGCGCGGGCTGGGCGATCGCTTCCTGTGGACGACTGCGAAAACCGAAGATTTCATAATTGAAAATGGTGGTGTCTGCGGCGATCCCAGGGTCTGCGATGCGCTGATGGAAAATGACGCCGACCTGATGGTGTTCCCCGGTGGCGCGCACGAGGCGGCCAAGAGCGAAGACCAGAAATACCAGTTGCAATGGAAGGAGCGCTACGGCTTCGTGCGCATGGCGGCAAAACACGGCTATCCGATCATACCGATAGCGCTGGTCGGCCCGGACGAATTCTACCGCCACCTCGTCGAGGGCAAGGACCTGCCCGATACTGCAGCGTGGAAAGCACTGGTGCGCCTCGGTGTAATCGACAAGGATATGCGACCCGACCTGATTCCGCCGATTCCGCTGGGCATGCTCGGCAGCCCCCTGCCCAAACCGCAGCGCTGTTACGTCAAATTCGGCAAACCGGTGCTCACCAGCGATTATGTCGGTCGCGAAATGACCGCCACCGAACTGCGCAAGGTACGCGAGAAAGTGGCCAGGCAAATCGAGAAAATGATCAGGGAACTGTTGCTGCTGCGCGAACAACAGCGCAGCGACGACAGCCTGTTGCGCCGTATCCTCACACTCTGACGTCCTGCCACACACGCTGGCGTCCACACAAGCTGAAGCCCCCCTCCGCACCATTTGCGTGCCTGTTCCCGCATCGGTGAACCGCCTCTCACCATGTCGCGTAATCTCTTGCAGACACACATCGTCTTCAAGCTGACGGCAACACCGCTTGATTATGCAGATACGCGAACCGAAGAGGCTGGATCATGATTGAAAAAAACCTGGGCAACATCGAAAGAGTCTGCCGTCTGGCGCTGGCAAGCCTGTTCGCGCTGTGGTTGACCGGACAGCCGTCCATGGGTTTGGTCGAGTGGTTCGTCGCTACGGTTGCAATGATGCTCATGCTAAACGGCATTTTTTCGCGCTGCTACTTCTGGTTCGTCCTTGACCTCGATACACGGCCCAAAACCCAAAAGGCCACTTGCGTCTAGACACAGCGTGGCTGGGCATAGCGCGAACAGCGCGATCGCTGCGTTAACCGGCTTACGAAAACGGGCTTTACAAATTAACCAAGATAAACGGTGTGAGGAGTAGTTTATGCAGCAACTTAACGTAGAGGCTATTCATCACAGCAAGCACAGGGCCATCGCAGACAGCCCGCCAGAGCGTGTTCGTCGCGCCTTGCTTGAGCAAGGGCTGGAAACGCCGATGCGCGGTGCGCGTCTCGAGCCGGAAGTGCAGTTGGCAAAGCTCACTGCGTCTTTCACCGAAGTGCTAAACACGCTCGGACTAGACCTCGGCGACGACAGCCTGCGCGATACGCCGAGGCGCATGGCAAAAATGTATATCGACGATATGTTTGCCGGGCTCGATTATTCGCGTTTTCCGAACATCAGTGTGTTCGAAAACAAGATGCGCACCGAGGAAATGGTCAAGGTCAGGGACATCAGCCTGACCAGCACCTGCGAGCACCATTTCGTTACCATCGATGGCGTGGCACGCGTGGCCTATATTCCCGGCGACAAGATCATCGGTCTGTCGAAAATCAATCGCATTGTGCGCTTTTTTGCCCAGCGCCCCCAGGTGCAGGAACGCCTCACCCGTCAAATCCTGGTGGCATTACAAACGCTGCTCGACACGCAGGATGTTGCCGTCAGTATCGACGCAGTGCATTACTGCGTAAAAGCGCGCGGCGTACGCGATGAGAGTTCGCGCACCGAAACCAGTGCACTGGGCGGTATTTTTAAAAGCGATCGCGCAATGCGCGCGGAGTTCCTGGCCTGATTGCAAACCACCGCGGCAAAGCAGCGCCTGGCGTTGCCAGCGCAGACCCTGGCCAGGCAGCGGGAGTTCTATGCGGGCTCAGTTTCGCGCTGGAACTGCAGATACGGCTCGATAAGCGCCAGAGCACTTTGCTCACAGGGCGGTAATTCCACCTCGGAATATCCCAGTGGCGTAACCCGTTCACCCCAGCGCACGAAATGGGAATTCCACGTGAGGCCCGCACCAAACGCCGGCATCACGATATTACTGCCTGCCACGACCCTGCCTTCTTCAATCGCCTCGACCAGCGCGATCATCACCGTAGCCGCTGACATGTTGCCGTAGCGCTGTACGTTAACAAACACTTTATCACCGGGTACGCCGAGCTTCTTGCCAACCGCATCGATGATGCGGCTGTTGGCCTGGTGTGGCACGCACAGGTCAACGTCGTCTACATCCATGCCCACCTTGGCCAGCACCTCATTACTCGCGTGTACCATGCCGGTAACCGCGCGCTTGAAAATATCCTGGCCGTCAAAATTCCAGATGAGCCCTTCACAGTCGAAGCGGTTGGTGTAGGCAGTACCGTAGTTGCGAATACGCAGCGAGTCGCCTGCTTCAGCGTAGCAGCCCAGGGATTCTGCCAGCAGGCCTTGCTCAGTTTGGGAACCTTCAACAATGAGCGCTGCTGCGCCATCGCCAAACAGTATCGCCACATTGCGATTGGTCCAGTCGATTACCGACGAGGTCTTTTCTGCACCAATCACCAGCACACGTTTGGCCGCGCCGGTTTTCACCATCGCTGAGGCAATGCTCAGCGCATACAGGCCACTGGTGCAGGCGGTATTCAGGTCGACTGACGCTACGCCTGTTGCACCGAGCCTGTCCTGCACGCGCGAAGCGGCATTGGGCACGATAGTGTCGCCGGTGCAGGTGCCGAACAGAATCAGGTCAAGGTCACTGGCCTTGCAGCCGGCGGCCGCCAGCGCGCGCTCCGAGGCTACATAGGCCATATCGCTGCATTCAACATGCGCAATGCGGCGCTCTTTCATGCCGGTGCGGCTGGTGATCCACTTGTCGTCGGTATCGATAAACGTCGCGAGATCAGCATTACTCAGTACTGCGGGCGGCAGGCATTTGCCCCAGCCGGTAATCGCTGCGTGTTTCGCACCTGTGGGTCTTATGGGAGCTGCCTCAGCCATGGGCGGTAATATCTCTTCGTGGCGCAATCAGGGATTGCATTTGTAACGTGCAGAGGCGCCAAGTATACCGCCTGGGGGCGCGAGGAACCGGGCGGCTTTAGCTGGTAGTTTACTGGATTAGGCCTTTTTCAGTGCCGCCCGCCTCGGCCAATGCCTGCATATCTGCATCGCTGAACCCGAATTCTGCCATCAGTGCCCTGGTGCTCGCACCCTCGCCCAGCGGCGAGGCCGGCCTGTTGCAATGGTTGCGGCTGAAACGCGGTGCCGGCGCCGGCTGCATCAGCCCGTCGATCTCGATAAAGGTTTCGCGGGCGACATTGTGCGGATGTGCCGGCGCCTCGGTGTAATCGAGTATCGGCGCAACACAGGCATCGCTGCCGTCGAAAATGGCGGTCCATTCGTCCCGGGTTTTAGTCCTGAACACCGCTGCGATTTTTTCTCTCAGCGCATCCCAGCCAGCCGGATTGTTTTGTTCGGCGAAGGCATCGTCTGCAAGGCCTGCACGCTGGCGCAATTCAGCGTAAAACTGCGGTTCAATCGCGCCTACCGACATGTGCTTGCCATCGGCCGTTGCATAGGTGTTGTAATAATGCGTGCCGCCGTCGAGCAGATTGCTGGCGCGTTTGGGCTGCCATACACCAAGACCCGCCATGCCATAGAACATCGACATTAAACTGGCCGAACCGTCTGTGATTGCAGCGTCGACTACCTGCCCCTTGCCGGAGCGCTGCGCCTCGAGCATGGCCGCGAGCATGCCGATTACCAGGAACAGGCTGCCGCCAGCGTAATCGCCCACCAGGTTGAGCGGAATCAGTGGTTTTTCCGCCGTGCCCATGGCCGCCAGCGGCCCTGTAATAGAAATATAATTGATGTCGTGCCCGGCAGTTCTGGACAGCGGCCCGAACTGCCCCCAGCCAGTCATCCTGCCGTAAACAATTTTGCGGTTACGCGCCAGGCACACTTCGGGACCAAAGCCCAGCCGCTCTGCAACACCCGGTCGATAGCCCTCGAAAATGGCGTCGCACTGCTCCACAATTTTTAGCAGGGCCTCGAGACCTTCGGGCGTTTTCAGGTTCAGCACGATCGATTTTTTGCCGCGCGAGTTGGGATCGTGCAGGCTGGGCAGTGCAATGCCGCCGGATCGGGAACTGCGTTCGACCACAATAACTTCGGCACCCATGTCGGCGAGCAACATGCCCGCATAGGGGCCGGGCCCTCTGCCCTTGATTTCAATGATCCTGATGCCAGCCAGTGGACCCATACTTCAATTCCCCTACCGC
>JBATGO010000277.1:0-3667 GCA_049665845.1 Pseudomonadales bacterium
ACCTCGACTATGCCGAGGCGATCAGCAATCTCAGCTTTCTCACTTTCACACTTGAAGCCGCGCAGCAGAGTTTTGCGCGCGTGGCCAGTCTTTCCCTGTTTAACTTCCTGCGCTAATTTCCCGACCACCCTGCGTTTGTCATTTTGTTTTACGCCTGCCTGCTCCGTGTAGCGTGCCGCATATGGTTGGCGTTCGCCGTCAACCTGTAAGGTGCCATCCGACACGAGCGCATTATTTGCGCATACTTTCTGAGCTTATTCGCCACGCGTTGCGCCGCAGGCTCGCGGGTACTGGATGTTTTTCGGGCAATCCTTCTCCGTCTGTGTACTAGTTCACGTTTTTCGCCCCTGTAGCCCTAAAGGTTTCGCAACCGGTGCCGTTAACCGTTGTAACCGCGCTTAATCACGCCGGTGAATGACGGGCTCTTGCCATACAGGCTTTTGCCAAACTGGAACCGGTCGAAACCACTACACAGCCGTACGTCGAGTACACAGGAGCATAAAATGCCTCAGATTATTAATACCAACGTTTCCTCGCTGACCGCACAGCGCAACCTTAACCAGACGCAGAACAGCCTGAACACCTCGCTGCAGCGTTTGTCCTCGGGTCTGCGCATCAACAGCGCGCGCGACGACGCAGCCGGCCTTGCGATCTCAAACCGCTTTACCTCGCAAATTCGCGGCCTGAACCAGGCAATCCGCAACGCCAACGATGGTATTTCGCTGGCGCAAACCGCAGAGGGCGCGTTGCAGGAGAGTACCAATATCCTGCAGCGTATTCGTGAGCTGTCTATCCAGTCGGCGAACTCGACTAACTCCGCTTCTGACCGTGCCAGCTTGAACTCTGAGGTCAACCAGCTCAAGCAGCAGCTCGACAACATCGCCAACACCACAGAATTTAACGGCCTGAAAGTACTGGATGGCACGTTTGTGTCGCAAGCCTTCCAGGTTGGCGCTAACGCTAACCAGACGATCAGCTTTTCGGTTGCCGGCGCGCGCGGAACGGATTTGGCCAATAACTCTCTGTCAGCGGTTAACACCACTGCCAGCCAGGGCACGAGCGCTACATCCGAGCCTGCGGTAACTTTGCCGACTGCCAACACTATTGCAACCCAGGTGCTGACTATCTCGGGCACGCTTGGTACGACAACAGTTAATGTCACCGGTGGTGCTGCTGGTGATACCGCTTTTGACATCGCAGCTGCAATAAGCGCGAAGGAATCCAACACGGGTGTAACGGCTGACGCGAGCAGCACTGCGACACTGGGTACGCTCAGCGTAGACGGTACCGTGACGCTAACGCTGGGTAGCGGTGGCACAACCCAACAGATTTCGGCGGCTGTGACGACCACCGATCTTAGTGCGTTGGCAACCGAAATTAACAAGGTGGCCGGTACCACCGGCGTCTCGGCAACTATTGAAAATAACCTGATTACCCTGACCCAAACCGAGGGTAAGGATATTACGATCGAAAACTTCACCAGCTCTACTGCTGCTGCAACCATTGTGGTCGGCACTACCGGGATTGCAGTTGATCCGGAAACGCTGACTGATGCCAGCGTAACCGCTACCAATACGGATAGCATCAGGATCAGCGGCCAGATTACGTTTAATTCCAGCAACAGCTTTTCGGTGTCTTCCAGTGTTGCGAACACCGCTGGCAGTATCCTCGACGTTGCGGCGGCCACTGCGGTGGGTTCAAGCCAGCAACTGGTGAGTTCAATCGATATTGCCCAGGCGTCTGGTGCACAGAGCGCAATTCAGATCGTCGACTCGGCGTTGGCAACGATTTCGAGCATCCGGGCGGATCTCGGAGCTGTGCAAAACCGCTTCCAGTCCACCATTTCCAACCTCAGCACGACGTCTGAAAACCTGTCGGCTGCACGAAGCCGAATCCAGGACGCCGATTTTGCTGCGGAAACGGCCAACCTGACCCGCACCCAGATCCTGCAACAGGCCGGTATCTCGGTACTGGCGCAGGCCAACGCCCTGCCACAGCAGGTGCTTGGACTGTTGCAGTAAACGGTACCTCGGTAAGGTCTTGAGATTGATGGGGTTGTGCGCAGCTTTAGCCAGGCGGCAACCCTTTCCGGATTGAGGTAGCGAGCAATGTCAGAGATTGAAGGAATCAGGAGCGCAGCGCGGGTACCCCCTGCGCCTTTGGCGCTTGTGTCCAGATCGCCTGGCGCAAACGGCAGCGCGGGCGGCAGCAGTTTGCCGCCGGACGGCGTCGCCCAGCCTGTTGCGGCGACACCGCAGCCGGTTGATCGCCAGAAAATAGAGGAGTCGGTGGCAAAAATCGCCGACTATGTGCAAACCATCCAGCGCAACCTGTCGTTTAAACTCGACGATACAACGGGTCAAACCGTTATCACGGTTACCGACAGCCAAACCGATGAAGTGATTCGTCAAATCCCGAGTGAATATATACTCGAGCTGGCACAAAACTTGAAAGAGCTTCAGGAAGCATTGTCCGACACCAAGGGCAATCTACTCGAAGTTCGCGTGTAGCCAACAGGCTCGCGCCTGTGAGGCAGTCAGCACATGGGAAGTATCAGTTCACTCGGCGTTGGATCCGGCATTGACCTGCAGTCGCTGGTCGATGGGCTCGTTAGCGCAGAGCGTTCCGTCGCCGAAGCCAGCCTGAATCGCCGCGAAGTGCAGGCCGCCGAGCGGCTTTCCGCGTTTGGCCTGGTCAAAAGTGCGCTGTCCGAATTTAACGGCACGCTCACTGCTCTGGCCGATTTCACCACGTTTCAAAGTCGCACAGCGACATCTTCAGACAGCGATACGGTCAGCGTCAGCGCCTCCGCAGATGCAAGCCTGGGGTCCTTTTCTGTTGATGTGCTGGATACCGGCACGGCGCAACTGCTGGTAGGCAGCGGGTTGCTCGACAGCAACGGCGCAGCGCTTGCCAATACCTCAACGAATATCGGCGGCGGCACGCTGACCATCGGCCAGGGCAGCCAGCCCAGCTTCAATGTAGAAATCGATGCGGCGAACAGCAGCCTGTCGGATATTGCTTCTGCAATCAACAGTGCCGGTGGCAACACAGGTGTACAGGCCTCGGTCGTCAATTCCGATGCCGGGCCTTCGATCGTGCTGTCGTCCAACGACGTCGGCCTCGACAACGAAATTTACGTCACTGTTGCGGATCTCGACGGCAACGACACCAACGCCCAGGGCCTGTCGCAACTCACTTTCGACAGCGCCGATATTCCCGGTTCCAACCTCACCCAGCAAACTGCTGCCACTAACGCGCAGATTGCCGTGAATGGCCTGACGGTAACCAGCACCGACGGCAATGTCTTCAGTGATGCTGTCGAAGGCGTCAGCATTACTGCGAAGGATGTAACCACTGCAGCTGCCACGGTGACCATCGGTAACGATACCGGCAAGGCCAGCCAGGCACTTGGCAGTTTTGTCGAGGGTTTCAATAAACTCGTCGACATCATCAAGGAAGTGACCCAGGTGAACGTTGGAGAAGACGCGACCAGTTCGGGCGTACTTGTGGGCGACTCACTGGTGCGTTCAATAGAGGCCCAGTTACGCCGTACCGTTTTCCAGGAATTCAAAAACGGCCAGCCGCCGGGAATTCGCAACTTCAGCAATATTGGTGTGCGTTTTGCCGAAGGCGGCAAGCTGTCGCTCGACAGCAGTGTGCTGGC
>JBATGO010000278.1:0-10344 GCA_049665845.1 Pseudomonadales bacterium
GTGATAACCTGGTCCGGGCCGAAGGGCATTTCAACCGTAGCCGCACAGTTGTCCAGCGCATCGTCGGGTATCTGCTGAATCGCTCCAAGTGCTTTTTCAACCCTCGCGATCAATTCTGCGAAATTGCTTTCTTCGTAGGGTATCGAGGGGATCGCATCTCCGCTTGCGCCGGACAATCGCAAAGAAGTACGCACTGCAAACTCGCTGATCATTTGCGCGTTCCACAGCAAAGTTTGCATATCAGGGTAGAGGCGCATTTGTAACAGCGCCTGTTCATCGATTTCGTGTTCCGCCGCATGTTGCTTCGCAGTGCGCAACAGGTGGGCCAGTGTATTCAGCGCCTGGCCGGCAATCGTTTTCAAAATAAATGCAGGGTTGGTTTGCATGACTGCTATTCCTGTAAATGGATCTGATATCAACAGACGGAGCATTCCAGTTTACAGTGTGGATTGCAAGCCTTGTCAGATTGTCATGCGCGCGTCAGGTCGCTTGTTGTTGATCCGGATCGCTGCGTCATGCATCGGGCAGCTGTTCAAGAATTTGCCGATATTCCTGTAACCATCGCTGCGCATGGTGCAGCGCGTTCGCATCGCAAAACAGTAGATGCCTGCGTCCCTGACGGTGGCGCCGCAGTAATCCGGCCTTTTCCAATACCCGGACGTGTTTGGAAACAGCTGCCAGCGATACCGGGTGTGGTTCCGCCACTTCGCTTATCGAACGCGCTTCCGTTGCCGCCGCCTGCAGAATCGCACGACGGGTGGGATCGGCGAGGGCGTGGAAAATACTGTCGAGTGTGTAAGCATGCGGCAGCTGTGATGTCTTTCCCGCACTCGTCATAATTGTTTTCCCTGGCAGCTTTCGTAGTTTACTTTCCGGTGCATGAGTGTAAATTGCCAGACACGGTCTTTACACTGAGTGGCGTAGCATAAAAGATAAGCGCCTATATAGCGTGCAGTTCTTACCGGCACAGGTGCGCCTGACGGTACTATCACCATGCCAGGTAATGGTGCCTCGCCTGGTATAAATGTCAAATCAACAAGGGGGCTGCATCAAGAGGCTGCACAGTGATGAGCGATAGCAGCGCAGGCGATCTGTTAGCCGATACGCGAAAAAACATTCCCCGGCACTTGCGAAAAGTGCTGGATCCCGTACACCTTGCCGAAGGGTCGGTGCTAGGTGCGCTGTCGGTTGCGTCGGTCGAGTACCTGTTGGCGAAGGGGCGTATCGTTGAGCTTGCTGCCGGAGAGATCCTGTTTGATATCAATGAGCCTGCGGACAGCTTCTATGTCGTGTGCGACGGTGAGGTCGATTTTTTTCGTCGCTTCGAAGAATCGTTGAGCTACTTGCGCACGCTGGGTTTTGGCGCCGAAGTGGGGTTTGTTGCAATGATTGCACTGCAAAATCGTTCCGGGCGCGTGGCAGCTCACAGCGATTGCGTGTTGCTGGAAATATCAACGGCCCTGTTCGCACGCATGCATGAGCAACACCCGACAGACTTCGGAGTACTGTTGCTGAACCTGACCCGTGACCTGGCGCGCCTGGTGCGCAAGCTCGACCATGACCTTTTGCAATACACCGCGGTTTAAACCTGCAGCGCGAATCTGCGCTTCACCCGCGGCGCACAAGGCATTAAATGATGAGCAGGCAGCCACCATTTGAATAAGGCGCATATCGAACGCGCGATGCGCAGGCTCAGCGATATTGATGCTGATGTCGCGCGGGCATATGCGCGCATTGGAGCGCCGCGTGCAAGGCAGCGGCCGCAGGGCTTTGCAACGTTCATGCAAACCATCGTCAGTCAGCAGGTTTCCACTGCGGCAGCTAATACTATCTACCGCCGCGTTGAAGAGGCGCTTGAGGGAGTAACCGCGGAAGCGGTGCTACAGGCGGGCAGCGCTACACTGCGCAGTGCAGGGATGTCAGAGCGCAAAAGTGAATACGCGTTGGGATTGGCCGAATCGATTCTCGACGGCACATTTCCCATCGATTCGCTCAAACAGCTGTCGCTGGAAGATGCAATTGCAGAGATAACTTCACTGCGCGGATTTGGCCGCTGGAGCGCAGAAATCTATTGCATGTTTTCGCTGCGCCACCAGGATGTGTTCCCCGCCGATGACCTGGCCCTGCTGAATGCGCTGACGGGCCTGAAAAAACTGCAGCAGCGGCCAACGCCAAAACAGGCCCGGGAACTCACCGCACACTGGTCCCCATTTCGCAGTACTGGTTCGTTGTTTCTGTGGCACTGGTACCACGACAGCCGCAGTAGCCAGTGAGCGGCTAGTTCGCTTTCGCGATAGCCTGGAACAGGTCGATATATTTTTCCTTGTAGCCTTCCGGGTCATTGCGAAAGTCGGCGTTGGCGGAAGTTTTGGCGATGACCATCTGTTTCGCCGGGTTAATGTATATGAACTGGTTGTAGATGCCGGAGGCGAAGAAATCGTCGCCGAAGCGTTCTATCGGCGTCCACCAGAGGTAGCTGTAACCGTAGGGTTTGTTGGACTTCGGATTATCGCGACCGGGCAGCAGGTGCGGCGCGTGCGGCGTAGTCGACAACGCAATCCAGCTCGCCGGGATCACCTGCACGCCGCGCCAGTTGCCGCGTTGCAAAAAGAGCTGGCCGAAACGCGCGTAGTCGCTGAGCGTGGCATTGAGCCCGCCGAGTGTGAGCTCCATGTCGTCGCTATCGATCAGCCACTGCGCTTCATGCGATGCGCCGATCGGTTCCCAGAGTTTTTCCTGCATGTAGTCGGCAACTGTGCGCTCGCCCAGCGCCGCGCGCAGCACCATGCCGGCCACTTGCGCATCCATGCTGTTGTACTTGTTGTAGGTGCCGGACTCACGTTCCGATAACAGTTCACCGATGAATTCGGCAGTGCTGCCGCCCAGCGCGAAATATTTCTGGTAACGGAAAATATCTGAATCCGCCACGGCATAATTTTCGTCGAAACTCGTGCCACTGCTCATTTGCAGACAATCCGCCAGCGTTGTATTGGCGTAACCGCTATTGGCGAGTGCTGGCAGGTATTTCGTAACCGGGTCGTCGACGCTGCCGATAAGGCCATCGGCAATGGCGATACCTATCAGCGCCGACGTAAATGATTTCGCTACTGAATAGGAAATATGCGTAGAGTCAGGGCGCATGCCCTGCCAGTATTGCTGGTAGGCAATTGCGCCGCCTCGCAGGATCATCATCCCGGTCGAACCGGTTTGTTGCAGGAACGCCTGGGTATTGATGCTCGTGCCGTGCGACAGGAACGTCTCGGGAATCATAACGGTCGCCGCACTGCGTTGCAGCAACACGGGCTTGCTGGAAGGTGCGACGCGGTGTACCTCGACGTGGTCTTCCATATGCAGGAAGTTGGCGACGATCCTGTCTGGCTCGGTGAGGGTTGCATACAGGTAAAGACGCTGTAATTTTGGCGCAAGCAGTATGCTGGTAACTGCAACTATCGCCACTGCTAGCGCGGTTATTGTAAGCGCGCGGCCCTGTTGCGAATGCATGGTGTTGTTCCCTTTATCGATGAAGCATAGGTTTTTTGGCACAGGACGCACACAACCAGCCCCTGCAAGCGTTTTGGTGCTCGTTCGCGCAGTATAATGTCCCCACAGAAAATTACATAGAAGCGTGCGGCGATCGAGCATTGGTGAACACGAAAATTCAATTGGGCACACGAGTCTTGCCCCGCTTGCTGGTGGTGTATTGCGTGTTTGGACTGGTCGCCTGTAGCCGCTTGCTGGTGGGAAATTACAGCACGCAACTTAAGGCAATTGAGCCCGGCACTTATATGCTCGACCCTGCGCATGCCAGCGTGATTTTTCGTGTTGACCATCTGGGCCTCAGTCAATACGTGGGGCGCTTCAACAAGTTTGAAGCCAGCCTCGATTACGACGTGGAGGGCGGGCAAAGCGCCAGGTTGCAGGCGGTGGTCGATACCGGCAGTATCGATGTCAACAATGCCGGCTTCGAGAAAACCCTGGCCGGAGGCGGCTGGCTGGATAGCGGCGAATATCCGCAGGCGATCTTGTTGGTAGATGCGGCACCGCAAATTAGTAGCGAAGGGCTGGTTTACAACGCCAGTTTTACGCTGCGCGGGGTAACGCGCGACGTACCGCTGCTGGTTCAGTTCAACGGCGGTGCGCAAAACCGGCTGACCGGGCGCTATACGCTGGGCTTCGCCGCAAAAGCGGCGATTACGCGCGCGGATTTTGGCATCACCCGCTTTGCGGGCCTGGTCGGTAACGAGGTCGAAATTGAAATTCACGCAGAATTCCAGCGTGTTGCTTCAACAGCCGCAGCGCCATGATGAAACCGATTATGCTGAGTTCTGGCGGCCTGCTGGCAGGCCGCGGATGCGAGCAATCTTTACGCAATCGAACGCCGCAGCAGGGTTCGGCAGGGGCTATACTCTGCGGGCCGGCTAAGCTCACACTGTTCGCTTTGTCTAATAATTGAGCAGGGTCAATCGGGTCAAAAGCGCTTATGGCTGAACAACTTACCCAAATGAAAGACAAAACCATTTTCGATGGTTTTCTGGTCCGGCATATCGTCAAGCTATTTTTCAGGGTCTGGTTCCGGTTGCGCGGCTGGCGGGCAATTAATTGCGCTGCAGACGAGGCAGGCGTGACGATTGCAGCGCCGCATACGTCGAACATGGATTTCTTCTATGCGCTTGGCGCAGCGGTTCTGCAGGACATCAAAATCTATTTCTCGATCAAACAGAGCTGGTGTGAAGTGCCGGTGCTGGGTCGCGTGATGTTGTGGCTCGGTGCGATGCCGATCGATCGAACGTCGTCGGGACAAGTCGAGCAGATCCGGGCTTTTGTCGACCGGCACAAGCATGAGCGTGTGTATTTTATTTTTACCCCCGAGGGTACGCGCGGCGCAGTGCAAAAGTGGAAGACCGGCTTTTATCACGTGGCGCGCGACTGCAATTTGCCGATTTTCCTGGCCAAGGTTGATTATCGCAGCAAGATCGCTGGTGTTTTCCACAGCTTCCGCCTGACCGATGACCGCGAGATGGATATCGAGGCGATGCAGGCTTCCTATAGCAGTGTTTGCGGGCGTTACCCCGACAAGCAATTCCCGCCTTACCTCGGTCCGCTGGCGCAGTTCAGTGCCAATGATGCGCGTATCATGCAGGCGCTGTACGCGCTGCGCGGAATGGCAACGCGCGCGGAGATCGCCGCCAAGGCGAGGCTCGACGAGATTACCAACGAGATGCTCGATTTTCTTATTCAGCGCGGTATCCTTGAAAGAATACCGCACCGTGAATTGCCGAAAGACTCGGCCAGCTATCGCCTGACCGTATTCGGCAGCGGTTGCCTGCTACACCTGCGACCCTCGCTGGCCTGAGTGCAGCGCAGAAACCATCCACAAGCTGTCGCGGATCAGCCCGCTGCGCCGCGAAAAATAATCCACGTCGATATGGATGCCTTCTTTGCGTCCGTAGAACAGCGTGACAATCCGCAGCTGCGCGGTAAACCCGTGGTGGTTGGCGGACAACCGCAGGGCAGGGGAGTGGTTGCCGCCTGCAGCTACGAAGCGCGCCAATTCGGCATCCGCTCCGCGATGCCCTGCCGCGAGGCGTTGCGAAAATGTCCGCAAGCTATTTTCGTGCGTCCGCGTTTCGATGCTTACCGCGCTGCATCGCAAATGTTGCGCGCAATATTCAGGCGTTACACCGACCTGGTCGAGCCGCTCTCGCTGGACGAAGCCTTCCTCGACGTCAGCGATATCATCTGCAGCGATGCGCGATTCGAAGGCTCGGCAACGCGACTGGCTGAAGAAATTCGTGCCGCGATAGCTGCAGAGCTTTCGCTCACTGCTTCGGCGGGCGTTTCATACAACAAGTTTCTCGCCAAACTTGCCTCCGATCGCAACAAGCCCGATGGCCTTTGCGTTATTCGACCCGGCGAAGCGGTGGCATTGCTCGCCCAGTTGCCGGTGCGCAAGTTTCACGGTATTGGCCGCGCTACGGAGGCGCGCATGCGTGCGATGGGCATCCATACCGGCGCCGACCTGATGGCCTACGGTGAGCACAGCCTGGTGCGGCGTTTTGGCAAGGCGGGCCGCTATTATTACAACCTGGTGCGTGGTATTGACAATCGACCGGTGAACAACTCGCGGATAAGAAAATCGATTGGCGCAGAACGCACTTTCGCCGTAGATATCACTGAGCGCGAGGCAGCCTGGAGAGAGCTCGACCAGGTTCTGGAGAAGGTTGCCGCGCAGCTGGGCGAAAGACAATTGCGGGCGCGCACGCTGACGCTCAAGGTGCGTTACAACGATTTCAGCACAGTTACACGCAGTATTACACCGGCGCGCAGCTTGGCAGCGTCGGTCGACTTGCGCGAGGCCCTGCCCGTGCTGGTAGCCAAAACCGATATTGGCAGGCGCGCGGTACGTTTGCTAGGGCTTAGCGTTTCGGATTTACAGAATGGTGACGGTATTGCGCGCGAGCAGCTCGACCTGTGGCAACGACGCGGTTGAGCCAGGCGCGCGGTGCGCTGGAGACTGCGTGCAAACTTGTGACGTGAAGCGATGGGTTGGCTGAATGCGGGCAGCCCGGGTCAGGCGGATACTGCGCCCGTTTCAGTGCCGGTACTGATTATTTGCAGCGCGCGTTGGTAGACTTCTGTACCGGCGCCAGGTTTATGCGCGTTTTCGCTCAGGAAACGGCGCCAGCGTCGCGCGTTCGGTTCGCCATTAAACAAACCGAGCATATGCCGGGTCATATGGTTCAAGCGGGCGCCACCTTCGAGTTCGCGAGCAATATACGCCTGGTATTGGGTCGCAATCTGCAGGCGACCGGGTAGCGAAGAGAGTGGCTGCTCGCCAAACATAGTCTGGTCCACATCAGCCAGCAGGTAGGGGTTCTGGTAAGCCTCGCGACCGAGCATCACGCCGTCAAGTTTTTGCAGTACATCACTGCACGCGGCAAGGCTTTTGATGCCGCCATTCAAAACGATTGTAAGCCCGGGAAAATCCGCTTTCAGCTGGTATACCCTGGGATAATTCAGCGGCGGAATTTCACGGTTCTCTTTAGGACTGAGTCCTTTCAACCAGGCCTTGCGCGCGTGCACGATAAAAACGTCGCAACCGGCGTCGCGATTGCTGCCAACGAAATCACGCAGCGCCGCATAGGAGTCGTTTTCATCGACGCCGAGACGACACTTGATGGTAACAGGTATGGAAACTGCGTCGCGCATTGCGCGTATGCAGCCAGCAACCGTTGCAGGTTCGTTCATCAGGCAGGCACCGAACGCGCCGGACTGTACGCGCTCGCTGGGGCAACCCACATTCAGATTGATTTCATCGTAGCCGGCACGCTCGCAAATTACCGCGGCACGCGCGAGATCGTCGGCTTCACTGCCACCAAGCTGCACCGCGAGCGGGTGTTCGGCATCGTCGTACGCCAGTAATTTTTCGCTGTCGCCGTGCAGTAGCGCCGAACTGGTAATCATTTCGGTGTACAGTCGGGCGCGTTTGGATAGCAGGCGCCAGAAATAACGACAGTGCCGATCCGACCAGTCCATCATCGGCGCGATACTGAATCGATAGTCGCTTGCAGCGGCATGATTTTCGGGGCGAGGGATGTTATCCAGGGCGTGTTACCAGATGTTTTCGGGCGCAGCGTTTGGCTTGATCGCCTGATGTTAGGGTGCGGCCAGACGGGCGTCAACCCGCAGTAAAACGGTTTCCGTTGTGGTATCCGCCGGCCGCTTTATAATCCGTTGCCCTGTACTCGGTATCCTGTCCCCAGTGGGCGTTAATCAAATTGGTCAGAGTGGTGAAGCATGGGAGCAGAACAGGAGCATTACGTTATTATTGGTGGCAGTCACGCAGGTGCCCAGCTTGCTTTTGGTTTACGCAAAGCGGGTTTCGAAGGCCAGGTTTCCATAGTTGGAGACGAACCTTACCCGCCATACCACCGGCCACCGCTATCCAAGGCTTGCCTCGCCGACGGCAAATCGATTAGTGATCTGTATATTCGCGCGCCCGACCTGTATACAAGAAATGAAATTGACCTGGTGCTTGGCTCTCGTGTCACTGCGATCGACCGCAGCGAGCAAATTATTACGCTGCACGATGGGGGCAGTATTCCCTATACCAAACTGGCTCTGGCAACCGGCGCGAAAGTCCGCAGGATCAGCCTGCCGGGCGTTGACCTTGCAGGTGTCTGTTACCTGCGCGACATTGGCGATGTCGATCGCATCAAATGCTTTGTCGGGGCAGGCAAATCTGCGGTGATTATTGGCGGCGGCTATATTGGCCTGGAAACGGCAGCTTCACTGCGCAAACTCGAGATGCAGGTTACCGTGCTGGAAGCCTTGCCGCGCGTACTGCAACGCGTGACCGCGCCTGAGATATCTGCTTTTTATACGCGCGTACATCGCGAAGAGGGCGTCGAGATCATTACTGATGCCGCTGTGGAGTCGATTCAGGGAAGCGACGCGGTGAGCAGTGTTACCTGTGCCGACGGCAAGGTAATTCCCGCGGATCTTGTAATTATCGGGGTCGGCGTGATTCCCGAAACCGAACTGGCCGAGGCGGCCGGGCTCGAGGTGGACAACGGTATAGTCGTGGATGAATATGCGCGCACCAGTGACCACGCAATAGTTGCCGCAGGCGACTGCACGCAGCATTACAACCCGATCTATGCACAGTGCGTGCGCCTCGAGTCGGTACAGAATGCTACCGACCAGGCCACTACCGCAGCGAATACCATGTGTGGAAAGCTCGAGCCCTATGCCGCGCTGCCCTGGTTCTGGTCTGACCAGTACGACCTGAAGCTCCAAATCGCGGGTTTTTCACAGGGTTTCGATCAAGTGGTGATTCGCGGGAATATTGAATCGGGCCGCAGTTTCTCGGCGTTCTATTACCGCGCCGGTCACTTGCTGGCGGTTGATGCGATCAATTCGCCAAAGGATTTTATGGCCGCCAAGCGCGCGCTTGCGCAGAAAAAAACCGTGGCGCCGGAACGGGCATCTGATTTGTCGATCGATATCAGGGAGCTCTTTACCTGAATCGTTGCCTGAATCGTTGCCTGAAACTGCGCCTGAATTTTCGCAGGTTTTTCCAGAGTATTGTTTGCATGCTCACAGCACCGCGCTGCGGCGTTGCAGGGTTGATGCGGTGACGTAAAGATACTTGCAGCGCAACTTATTTTTACCCGAGTAGCCGCTCGAACAGCCAGTAAGCGCCGATAATGCCACTGACCGACGCCGTAGTCGCGGCAAGCCGCTTGGCTAACTTGCCTGGCAACAATTTTGCTGCCAGCCAGCCCAGGCCGACGAACACGGCGACGATGCCGATTTGGCCAACTTCAACACCGAGGTTGAAGCCGAGCAGCGCAGTGACTGTTTCGCCTGCGGGTATACCGACCTCGGCCAGTGCCGCCGCGAAACCCAGCCCGTGTAACAAGCCGAATATAAAAGCAATGCCTGTCGCTGCGCGGGGTCCCGGCGCAGCGGTTCGCCTTGCGCGTTCGACGACTTCTGCCGCCAGTACAACAATCGACAGTGCAATCAGCACCTCGACCAGGCTGCGATCTATGCTGATCCAGCCCTGCGTAGACAGCGCCAGCGTGATGGAGTGGGCGATGGTAAATGCGGTTACCGCTTTCAGGATCTGCCAGTGGCTATTAAGCAGCAAAACCAGGCAGAGTACGAAAAGGATGTGGTCGTAGCCAGCGAGTATGTGGTCATAACCGAGCGCGCCGTAGGTGAATAACACCGGGGAATCGCTGCTTGGGCCTGCCAGTACAACGGTCGGTTCGGTTTGCGTCAGACGGTAAGTCCGGGTGGGGCTGTTGAGCCAGGTCACCCTTGCGATCACCTCGGTATAGGCGAGCGATTGCAGTTTAATGCCCAGCTGCTGCCCTGCAATAGGTGCAGTGCATCTTAACTCGAATACCTGCGCGGCCGGGACGCCGCTCGAGCCGGCAATTACCTGCTGCGGTGTAGCGCAAGCTTGCGGTAGCAGCGGCGTAATCGTTTCGATTCGACCGGTTTGCTGCGGGGCGTTCCACAACAGGCGCCAGCGGCTTTCGTCCAGCTGGGTGAAGGCCAGGTAGCCGGGCTTGAGCGTATCGGCATGCGGCTGTGAGAGCACGCTGAGTAAAGCCAGCAAGGTCAGTATGCTGCGTGTGCAGCTTGCGATTCCACGCTGCAAAGTGCTGTGCGCCATCACTCGTCTGTCGCAACGCTCACGTCGTACTTTTTGCGAAGTTCGGCCAGCGCTTTTTCATCGAGCAGGGATTGTTGCGCTGCTTTCCAGTCGTTTACTAATTGCTGCCGCGCATTCGGCAATTGCAGCGCTTCGATCGTTTTCCTGCCGCTAAC
>JBATGO010000279.1:0-3054 GCA_049665845.1 Pseudomonadales bacterium
CACGCCAGCGTCGGCTTTATGGATTACGAAGACGATCGCGTGAAAGATCCGGCGCTGGGTGTCGAGTTTGACGATGATCTGTTTGGCTCGATCGGCCTGGGTTATCGCTTCGACAATCCATGGGGGATAGAACTTGTCTACAACTATGGAGAAGCCGATACTGATCCGAAAAGCACTACCGACATTACCTACCAGGGCATCCATCTCGATGGCCTTTATCATTTCGACAACGACAGCAATGTCACGCCGTATCTCGCTTTCGGTGGCGGCTATGTCGAAAACGAGCTGGACGACGGTACGGCCTCTACGACCCCTGACGAAACCAACCTGAACGCTGGCGGCGGCGTCAAAATTGCGTTAAACGACCTGCTGTCGCTGCGTGGTGACCTGCGCGCTTTTCGCGAATTCGACGAACACCATGTTGATCTGGCAGCCTCGATTGGCCTGCAATTCCTGTTTGGCGGCAAAAATGCCGGCCGTGCAGCGATAGCCAGTGCCGGTGTAGCAGCTGCGGCAGCACAACCGGCTGTTGCTGACGGCGACAAGGACGGCGTGCCCGACGATCGCGACAACTGCCCGATCACACCCAAGGGTATTCAGGTGGGTGCGAATGGCTGCGCGCTCGACGATGACGGCGATAAAGTACCCAACCATCGCGACAAGTGCCCGGGTTCTGAAGCCGGTTCACTGGTCGATGCGACCGGCTGCTACGTGATGCTGAAGGTCGACAAGCAAATCAGGCTCATGGTGAATTTTGCCAACAACTCCGCCGAGGTTACGCCGGAGTACTACAGCGAGATTGGCCGCGTTGCGGAATTTATGAAGCAGTATCCGGCAACCAGGGTTGTTATTGAAGGCCATACCGACAGTCGCGGTGCAGCTGCCTACAACCAGCAACTTTCGGAGCGCCGCGCAGCCGCGGTTGCGAAAACGCTGGTTAATCGCTTCAACGTTGCAACCGAGCGCGTTGCCTCGGTGGGATATGGCGAAGCCAAGCCGGTCGGCGACAATGAAACTGCCGACGGCCGCGCGGCCAACCGGCGTGTTGTCGCAGTGGTATCTGCCACGGCAGAGAAGCGTGCGACCAAGTAACAGGCAGGCAAGCAGGTAAAACATTGCAAGCGAGCACTACCGTTTACAACGTATAGCCTGAAAAACACCGGCGAATCGCCATGGGCGGTTCGCTGGTTTTTTTTGAGCGGAGATTTTTGAATATGAATTCGCAGGAATTCGATTTACAACAGTTTACCGAATTGGCGCTTCCTTACGGTATCAGGATCGGGGTGGCGATTTTAATATTCATTATCGGCCTGACGGTGGTGAAGATTGTCTCAAACATGCTCGGCAGGGCGATGAGTGCACGCAATGTGGAGCCGACCATTGCCAAGTTCGTCGGCCGCATCCTGCATTACCTGATGCTCGCATTCGTGGTGATCGCATCGCTCGGCCAGCTGGGTGTGCAGACCGCCTCGGTCATTGCAATACTGGGTGCTGCCGGCCTTGCGGTTGGCCTGGCATTGCAGGGCACGCTATCGAATTTTGCCGCAGGGGTTATGCTGATTATTTTGCGCCCGCTGAAGGTCGGCGATTACGTTGAGGTATCCAATACTGCGGGTACCGTTTCGGAGGTATCGATCTTTGCAACACGTCTGCTCACGCCGGATTATAAAACCGTGGTGGTGCCCAACTCTGCTGTGATGGGCAATACCATCACCAACTACAGCACGCAGGAACGCCGGCGCATCGACCTGGTGGTTGGCGTGGCTTACGGCAGCAAGCTGCAGCAGGTCAAAGAGGAGTTACAGAAAATTGCCGATGCCGAGGAGCGCATCCTGCCCGACTACGATGTTATTATCGGTGTCAACGAGCTGGCCGATTCTTCGATAAACCTTGTTTTTCGCAGTTGGGTTAACACCTCTGACTACTGGCCGGTGCGCTGGGCGCTAACCGAAAAAATCAAGACGCGTTTCGACGAAGCGGGTATCGAAATTCCGTTCCCGCAAGTGGATGTGCATACCAAGGCAGCATAAAAGCTGTTGACAGGGCTTAACCGGCGTAGCCTGCCTGGCTGAATTGCCGGCTGCGTCATAGTGTTTGTTGTTGCAGAGTGTTGCAAAATAGTTTTGCAACACCATCTATAAGGAGAGAAGTATCCAATGAAAATGAAGCAAACTACATTAAGAGCAATGCTCGCCGGCCTCGCGCTGGCAAGTACAGCGGCAACTGCAGAACCCATCAAGGGCGAGGCAGAACTGGGGCTGGTGGCGACTTCCGGGAACTCGACTACCGAGAACCTGAACTCGAAGCTCAAGCTGACCACTGCAACGACAAACTGGCAGCATGAAGCTAACCTGGGTGCACTGGGCAGCTCGAATGAAGACCGGGATACCGGTATTGATAAAACCACGGCAGAAAAATACTTTGTAAACTACAAGGCTGATCGCAAGCTCGACGACCGCAGCTACCTGTACGGCTTGACGACATGGGAAGACGACCGTTTTAGTGGCTTCGAGTACCAGACGACTGCAGGCGTAGGTTACGGCTACAAGGTGATTGCGGAAGAAGATAAAACGCTGGCTTTTGAGATAGGCCCGGGTTATCGCTACAACGCGATTGATACCAGCCCGCTGCTAAATGAACCGGATGAAGATGAGGCAACGCTTCGGCTTGGCGAAAAGTACGACTGGAAATTCAGCGAAAGTGCCGAGCTAAACCAGTACCTGACCGTAGAAGGTGGTGAGGATAATACTATCAGCCGCTTTGGTGTTGCGTTGAAGTCCGCTTTGACCGGAGCGCTGGCGTTGCGCGTGGGAATTGATGTGAAGCATACGGAGAACCCGCCGATCAAGAATATTGCGACGGGTGAAGAGTTTGACGATATCGATACCGAAACCTATGCGACGATTGGCTATTCGTTTTAGTGGCTTAGGTGTAAAGCTGGTGGAGAAACCGCAAGCTGTAATGGCTTGCGGTTTTTTTTATGGGCGTGTTTGGTTTGTTTTGACCAGTTTTTTGTCCCGAAACGTCGGGCGCGATGCGAGGAGAGTCTTTGCC
>JBATGO010000280.1:0-3168 GCA_049665845.1 Pseudomonadales bacterium
ACGGGGATCTAGGGAAATGTTTCTGCAATGACGACCTGGATAATGACGGCGTGGTCGATAACCCGCTGTTGGATCCTAACTGCGAAAAACTGGTAAATGAAACCGACATATATAAATACGGGCTGAAGGCCTGGCATGAGTACAATCCCATTCGTGAAGAGGAATATGGTCAAACGGGTGATGCTCGTATTGATAATAAAAATAAACTTTACCGTTATCGAACATTCGGCAAGGATGCTGCTATGTTCCTGCTCGATACACGGTCTTTTCGCGATGAAAATGTGTCTCTCGCTGGCCAGGATTTATTCACGCTCCCGTCACAGGCATACCAGGCTGGGCGCACTATCCTCGGTAAAGCCCAGCTCAATGAATTACTGGAGGATTTGCGAAAAGCGGATGACGATGGGATTACCTGGAAATTTATTATGGTGCCTGAACCTATCCAGCATTTAGGGGTGGTGGGCGCTGCAGATCGCTTTGAAGGCTTCGCCCATGAGCGGGCGATATTGCTTGAAATGATTGAGAACGAGTGTATCGACAACGTTGTTTTCATATCCGGTGATATCCACGGTACTGTTGTTAATAACCTTGCCTACCAGAATCCAGCGGATGTGGTAGTGAGTTTTGGTCGCCCATTAAACTTACAGCGATTCTCCTACAGTTGGGATATAAGCACCGGCCCTGTTGCCTATGAGGGGCCTATCGGTACCGCAGTTACCGGAGAAGAGAACCCGCCCACAGACGAGCAACAGCGAAAAAATTTCGATTCTACCTTTAAGGATAGGATGGATCTCCAGCTTCGGGCTTTGGGTCGTCCCAGAACAGGGCTTGGTAGTGACATTTTTATTGTGCCGCCACTGCAGCAAAAGAATAAATCCATCCCCGCTACGCTGGGGCAGGGTTTTGACGAAAGTTCGTATGTATCCGGGCACAGCTTCGGTTGGACCGAGTTCCAGATCGATTCTGGCCAGAATCTCAAGGTGATAACCTGGGGTATGCCCTGGTACAAAGAAGGTGGATCTGCGCAAATTGCTGAACCACTGGTGAAGCTGAACGAGTTTGTAGTTACCCCTTTTTCACCGCAAGATATTGGCGCAAACTGTTTTTTTGATACGGAATGCACATCGTGCAGATGTGCTCCCCTGAGCAGCGAGGGCGTACTGAATTGCGCTGCGAAACTGGCAAATGGCAGCTTCTGTGCCATCGATAGCCAGTGCGCGTCTGATCGATGCGCGGGGCTTCCTCCCACATGCCAGGACACGCTTCCCAATGACAGCTCATGTGTCTTCGATGTGGATTGTCAATCGGGTCGCTGCGCCGGACTGCCGCCCATATGCCAGGACAAAAAAACTAACGGCAGCATCTGTTTGAATGACAATGACTGCGTCAGTGAAAATTGCTCAACAGGATTTTGCAGGCCTAGCCCGAATGGTCAATCGTGTATACGAGACAATCAATGCATTTCGGGGCGATGCACCGTATTGGGTGAGGGTCTTTCTCAATGCCAGGACAAAGAACCCACCGGCAATGCATGCCTTTTGAATAGTGACTGTCTCTCCGGGATTTGCTCAGCGCTGCAATGTGTCTCGTCATTGGATATGCGCGCCAATGGAGAGGGCTGTGTACGCGATAGTCAGTGCAGCTCCGACCGATGCACCCTATTAGGAGAGGGTGTATTCGAATGCCGGGCCAAGCAGCCTAACGGCGGCGCGTGTCTAATTAACAATGACTGCATCAACGGGGATTGCGCCGCAGGGTTTTGCAGACCGGCTCCGGACGGAACATTCTGCCTGACCAATAATCAATGCAGTTCCAACCGATGCACCATATTGGGAGAAGGTGTATCCGAATGCCGGGCCAAACAACCCAACGGCGGTGCCTGCCTGGTTAACAACGATTGCATCAACGGGGACTGCGCCGCAGGATATTGCAGACCCAGTCCAAATGGAACATTCTGCGTTATAGATAATCAGTGCAGTTCGGGTCGGTGCGTCGGGGTTGGGCCATCCGCTGAGTGTCGGCGCAAATTGCAATCCGGTGAGTCATGTACCTTTAATGTTGATTGCCTCTCAAACAGTTGTAGCGGCGTCTTTAATAGAACTTGCGACTGAACGGGTTGCGGGAATCGCTAAAGTGCCATCGATATCTAAAGCATATTTTGATCCTGGTCTCGATCTTGGGCTGGAGTACAAACTGTTTACTTTTTAAGACAGTGTTGATACGCTGGTAGTCCCCTAATAAAAAGAATCTGCTTCGAAGCTCGGTCTGGACCGTTGCGAGCATTCGAGTGCAGAATTTGAATAAAAAAATAGGGGCTTGTCATGCTGTACAAAACAATTTTTTTTGCGCTCGCAATATTTTCTTTTAATTTCGCTCACGCGGCTATCGTAAATTACTCGCTCTCTTCAGTGGGCGGGAACACTTATGTAGCGGATTTTTCGGTAACCAATGATTCCTTAGGTTTCCCTATCGAGGAGCTGACAATATATTTTATGGTCGGAGAGTACGAAAACATTTTTATTACTAACTCTCCCATCGGCTGGGACCCACTCGCCATCGAGCCAGATGCGGGTATTCCCGATGATGGTTTTGCAGATTGGCTGGCATTGGGAAGCGGTATTGGTGCGGGCGAAAGCCTGGGTGGGTTTTCAGTTCAATTCGACTATTTGCTTGCTGATGGGTCTGTGCCTGGAGGCTGGGATTTTGAAATTGTTGATCCTGATACTTTTGGTGTTTTAGGAGGTGGTGTAACGGGTTCAGCCGTAGTGCCTTTGCCAGGTGCAGCGGTCTTGTTTTTGGGTTCGCTGGTTGGAATATCGGGATTGCGACTTAGCAGAAGATTTGCCTGAAACCCTAAAGACAAGTTGACTTGGCAATACGCTGTGTAACCCGAGTTTTACCCAGGTTTTAGACCCAGGCTAAGCCAGATTTTTTGGCTACGGGATAAACAACAAAAATTCTTCCTGTGTGCAGATTTCAGTGAGTCGTGTGCTCGCTCCGCGGCGTAAACCGCCTACTCATTTTATGAAGCCAGGAAAAGAATTGCGGCGCTCTTGGTAAGGTCGCTAACCACCACAATTCGGAGTTCAAAAGGAAAAAACCGGTTTCACTTTAAAGCGCGTAGTTGCGTTTCAAATTTAAAGCTTACCGCGTCGCCTGGTCTTTATC
>JBATGO010000281.1:0-7844 GCA_049665845.1 Pseudomonadales bacterium
CGGCAATGTGGTCGATAAACAGCGTGCCGGTCTGTGATCCGTAGTGGCTGCTTTCCGCATTTGCAACTGCGAGCAGCAAGCGCGTGTCGCTATCGATTTGACGGGTTGCTATGGCTGCGGAACCGACCTTGGCAGCTGCGCCGAAAACAAAGGCCGCCTCTTTCTCTCTAAGTGCGCCGCATAAAGTCTGCCGCGGATCCAGCAGCTTGCCGATCACGGTTTCCGCCTCACTAAACTCGCGCTGCACGCTTGCGTCAACCTGGTCGCGCAGAGGCGACGTACTGTTGCAGAGAAACAATACAGCCGTGAATTCGACACCAAATCGACTGGAGAATTGCGAAGTTGTTGCAGTGCACAGCACATTTATACAGTCCGCCTTCAGCAATGCGATAACAAGCTGCTGTGTGCTCTCGATAAGCTGGTCGTTATCTTTTGCTATGTCGATGAGCTCGCGGAGCTTGCGACGCGTCTGGACGCTGCGGTCGCGAAGCACCGCCACCTGGCGTTCTACCAACGAAATAGCAGAACCCGTTTGATGCGGCAATTCAAGTTTTGCAATCGCCTCGGGGTGGTACCGAAAAAAATCCGGTCGCTGCTCAAGGTGATCAATTACCTGCTGGTCGCTGATGGTATCGCCACACGCACTGGCACTCTCGCTGGCAGGATAATTTTTAGCGCTGCTCATAACTTCATTTTCCCGTCGAAAACCTTGATTGCTTCTCCGGACATCAGCACGGGCTGGCCTTCGCCTTGCCACTGTACCCGAAGTTTGCCGCCCAATAACTGCACTTCTACATCGTCGTCCAGCAAGCCGCGTTGCCGGCCGGCGACTACAGCTGCGCAGGCGCCCGAACCGCAGGCCTGGGTTTCACCCGCGCCTCGTTCGTACACACGCAGCCTGATTGTATTTTTATCCAGTACCTGCATGAATCCCACGTTGACACCCCGGATAAAACCCGGATGCTGCTGGATCAATGGTCCGAGTGTATGCACGGGTGCGGCAGCAGTGTCGTCCACTTGCATCACCGCGTGCGGATTGCCCATCGACAGTATGCTCAGCTGCAGCGTGCTATCGTCGCAATCGATTGGGTAGGTGTCGCGCTTATGATCGGTTTTAAAAGGCACTGCATCCGGTTCGAATTCAGGCGTGCCCATGTCTACGCGTACAGCGTTACCGCCCAGCAATTCAATTTGCATGCGGCTGTTGACCGTAGTTACGCTTAGATTTTTTTTGCCGGTAAGCTTTTTGTCGCTGATGTACTTGCCCAGGCAGCGTGCGCCATTGCCGCACTGCTCAACTTCGCTGCCATCCGCATTGAAAATTCTGTAGAAGAAATCGACTTCGGGGTCCTGTGGCGGTTCGATAAGCAATAGCTGGTCGCAGCCGACACCGCGGTGCCGGTCGGCGATCGCGAGGATGTTGCCGGCGTTGAGCTTGCAGTCCTGCGACAGCGTGTCGATAACGACAAAGTCATTGCCCAGCCCGTGCATTTTGGTGAATTGCAGTAGCATAGTTTCAGTATCTGCACGGCAGCGCGTGTCTTTAGTCCGGTTGCTGCAAAGTTCGCTCACCGCGCAGTAAATCGTCGAGCGTTTCGCGCTCCCGCACCACCTGGAAGGCTGCGCAATCGACCATGACTTCGGCAGCCCGGGGGCGACTGTTGTAGTTGGAGGCCATTACAAAGCCATAGGCGCCGGCTCCGCAGAGCGCCAACAGGTCGCCTTCGGCCAGCGCAAGTGTGCGATCCTTGGCGAGGAAATCGCCGGTCTCGCACACCGGGCCGACAATATCATAGTCGAGCGCAGCTGCGCTGCTTTGCCGCAGTGGCAGTATTTCCATCCACGCGCCATATAGCGCCGGGCGCAACATATCGTTCATCGCCGCGTCGACGATAGCGAAACGCTTGTCGTCGTTCGCCTTGATGGTGTCGACGCGGGTCAGCAATACGCCCGCATTGGCAGCGATAGAGCGCCCTGGTTCCACAATCAATGCCTGCGGCCTGTCACCGAGTCGCTGCATGACCTCGGCGATGTACTCGCCCGGTGTCGGTGGTTGCTCGGACTGGTAGCGCACACCCAGGCCACCACCGATATCGATATGCTGCAGCGCGATACCCTCGTCCTGTAACTGGTCGACCAGTTCGAGCACACGTTCAAGCGCATCGATAAACGGCGCGCTGCTGGTGAGCTGTGAGCCAATATGGCAGTCGATCCCAATAACGTCCAGTTCATCCATGCTGACGGCGCTGCGGTACACAGCCAGTGCTGCCTTGATATCGATACCGAATTTGTTTTCGCGCAAGCCTGTTGAAATGTAGGGGTGTGTGTCGGCGTCGACGTCGGGATTGACGCGTATCGAAACCGCGGCGCGGCAGTTGAGCTGCGCTGCGACGGTGGCGATACGCTGCAGTTCCGTGGCCGATTCAACGTTAAAGCAGTGAATACCCGCTTCGAGCGCGCGCGCGATTTCATGCGCTTGTTTGCCGACACCGGAAAATACCACGCGGGCCGGGTCACCGCCCGCGCGCAGCACGCGTTCCAGCTCGCCAACCGAAACAATATCAAAGCCGCTGCCGAGTCGCGCCAGCACATTCAGCACGGCGAGATTGGAATTGGCTTTTACGGCATAGCAAACCAGATGCCGGTTGGCGCCGCCCTGGTCCAGCGCCCCGCGATAGGCGAAGTATTGGTGCTCGAGCTCAGCGCGCGAATAAACGTAACATGGGGTGCCGATCTGGCTGGCGATGGAGGCGAGAGCGACGTTTTCGACGCAGAGCTCACCACGCTCGTAGTGAACAGCATTCATGGCAATGCATCCGCGGCGGGATTTTCTGCACTTTCGCTGTGCCGCTTGCGTGTTTCGACCTCGACCTCGTCGTCATCGTTTGTCACCGGTTCAGCGGTTGCGGCAGTGCTTGCCTGTGTTTGCGATTCGGGCAGGTAGAGTGCGCCTGTCTGGCCGCAGCTGACGACAAACAAATAGCAGGCGAGCAGCATCGCGGCGAAGTATCGACCGCGCTTGAGCTGGCAGGCAGGACTGGAAATAATCATGTGGGCACGCTGTTCTGCGCAGCAGCCAACGAGCTATGATTTACTGGCGCAGGGATGATGCGGCCGTCCGGCCGCGGAACAGGCGAGATTATAGCGGGGGCGTCAGTGCAGCCCTAGCGAAATATGTCCGCGACGAATGTGTTCAGAGCAGCGCGAAGGCGTTATTGAGTGCGTCTTCAAGCCTGTTTTTGTAGTAAAAGTCCTGTACCAGTGTGTTGCTGCCGCCACACTGGCGATGCACTTCAATATCGTTGATGTAGCAGCGGTAGGCAGGTTGGCCGGGACGACGGTATTTTTTGATCGACGTCGCTACTTCGGTGAACAGGCGTTCACCGAGAATCGCCTGGTCGAAGAGTTCGTCGTTGCAGTGAATCGCCCAGTCAATATGACCATCGGTACTTTGCGAACCGACCGCCTTGATCGGCAGGTATTTGGCGCTGATATTGGCTTCAGTCGGAACCAGCGTTGCCGAATAGTGCCCGGCGTTTTGCTGCAGCGCGAAAAACTCGATGTCGGGCAGCTCCTGGCTGGCCTGCGTCAGCGGTGAAAGCGCGCTGTCGTCGAAGCCAAAACTTGCGAATTCATCGCCAGCCTCTGCGCCCGATGCGGAGCGCCTGAGCGAACTGCGTTCAATAAACTGGCGCAGCGGCAGAATCAGCGCGCGCGTGCTTTCGTAGGGAATGCGCGCATAGCAGAGCGCATGTCGCTGGTCGGTCAGGTAAGTTTCGGCAAAACCGTCTTTCACCACGTAAAACACCCGCACCCGGTTGGCAGCGGCACTCTGGGAGTTTCCCGCTGAGCGGTCACGCTGGCCCGCCTCGAGCTTGCGGCAAATTGTACTGAGCGGGTGCTGCTGAAGCGCGTAGCTGTCGATAGTTACCGCACTCGCATGATCGGGGTTGCTCAGGTGCTCGAGCAATTCCGTCTCGCTTCCAATCAGCGTTAGCTGCGGCGTTTCCTTGTTCCAGTTCATCACGTGGAAACCATAGGCGGACTGGAAAACGTAGCGCCGTTCGCTGCGGGTCTTCTCGCAGGGCTGGAGGCAGCCATTGCTCTCGGTGAAATAGCACTTTTCGATATCGTCGAGCAGGCTTTCAAGGCGACTCGCAATTGGCCCCGGGCGCGTAGCGCACGCACACAGTATGCTGCGTTGCGGCAGTGCCTGCGACTTGTCCGGGGAATTGGCCTGCTGTCCCAGCGCGAGATAGTGTGTCAGGCATTCATTCAGCGCATGTTCGCCATGGAAGTGATAACAAAAGGTTTCCTGCCAGCTGTTGACCTGCACCAGGGTCAGGCTGGCAACAAGGTTTTCCTGCAAACCGCTGTAAGCAAGCGGGTCATTTTTTGCAGAAACGCGCAAGGTGCCCTGTGCGCGCTGCGCCTTGAGCGGATCGATGCCGCAGTTGGCGATAAATATGCACAGGACATTGTGCGCTGGTTTGGCGAAGCGCTGTTTCGCATCGCGTGCCGCGCCGTCGCCAAGGCACGGCAGCTGGTTGGCAAGCGATGTACAGAGCTGGCGGATTTCGTACTCGCTGAGCTCGTGGTCGCCTTCGTCGACATTGAACCGGGTTGTGCTGCCGACCAGGCCGTTGATAATGCACCAGACCAGCACTTCGGCCGCGCTTTCGGCGCGTTTGACGGTCTCGCGTTCGCCGGTATCGTTGGCCGCCAGCTGTGCCGCCCAGATCGGTTTGCCGTCGGCGTTGTGTTCCAGCGTAAGGTGAATCAATTCCTGTTCAGTCTGGTTAGCCAGCGAGGCCGCGAGGCGTGAAACCTTGTGCGGTTTCTGTTCGAAGATCGCATACAACTGGCGGCCAAGAATATTCAGCTCGCGCGAATCCTGTTCAAAGCTGCGGGCAAGCGAGGCAGATTCGCCGGGTTGTTCCTGCTGGCGCTTGACCAGCGTTGAGAGCAGGCGATAGCTGTGCACCAGCTCGCGCGTCAACCTGTGCTGCTCGGCGACGATTTCATTGAAACTCCAGCCCGGGCTATCGTCGAGTTTACGCAATTGCGGCCGGCGCCAGCCCCATTCGGCGACCAGTTTGTGCATCAGGCTCCTGCGCCAGTAGCGTGGATCTTCCAGCGCCCTGCCCAGCGATTCGCTGTTTTCCGCCTCGACTGGTGCGCGACTCAGCTTGATACCAGCCTTGAAGTAAAGGCAGCGCCTTGCCAGTTCCAGCCGGTCGTGTTGCTCATTGGCGAGCAGGTAGCGCTCCACGCGTCGATAAACCTGCAGGTAGGGGTCGAGCTCGTCGAGTCCGTAATCGCCACTGTATATTTTTTGTTTCAGTTCGGCGCTGAGAGTTGGCGCTGCCGGATCCGCTGCATAAGCCTCTACCAGCATTAACTTGAGCAGCGCCTTGTAGGGAGAAGAGATGCCTTTATAAAGTTGCCACACGCCTGCGCTGATAAATTCTGCGGCTGGAATTTCTGCCGCTGAGCCGTAGTCTGTGAACTCGCCTTCGTTGATATGGCGTTTTTCAATCAACGATGCGGCATAGGCCGTGTATTCGCTGTCGTGCGATTGGGGCACCAGCCACCACAGCGGTATGTTGCCCGCAGCGATGATCGCCGTGCGATACAGTTCATCCAGCAGCAGGTAGTGCTGTGTGCGCCCGCAGTTTTCTCCACCCATGGGCGCCCGCTTGTGCTGCCGGAAAGATGCTTCGTGCATAACAAAAAAATGCACTTCAAGCTTGAGTGTGGCTGCCCATGCGCTGATAGCGGCACATTTCCTTTGCAGCGCCTCGTGTCGTGTGTCATCCAGTTCCGCCGCCGTGCACACCCACGCATCGATGTCGCTGCGATTGTTGTGCGCAAGGCTGCCGCAACTGCCCATCAGGTAGATCGCGCTGATGTGCATGCTGGAATTAGGGTCGCGTTGCAGCGAAAATGATTTGGCAATCGTGCGCGCCGCCTTGACATGCTCCCGGCCGACCTTGAAATTGCACACGCCGCAAGGCGCCGACTCGGAAACATAGCCGGGCAGCGACGGGTGATTGAGGTGAAACAGCAGTGGCAACAGATCCAGGAAAAGTTGCTGTCCGGGCCGAAGTGAATCGCGCAGGTGAGTGGCCCGGTGCTGGCTGAGCTCGAGAAACCGCAGGCGCAGCTCGTTCAGGTTGGCGCGATCGAGGCCATTGGCGACATCCTCCTCCGCGATCGACAAGCGCCGCGCGGAAAAGCCGGATGTGGATGATTTTTGGGCACTATTTGCTGGCATCTACTCAGTATAGCCAGCGCTTTTCAAGCCGCTTGCCGCGGACGTGAATCTGTATGCGAGGCGCTCAACTGCGTGCGAGAATCCTGCCCCTTGCCTCACTGGCTGCCTGCAATACCCGCTTGGGTGCGGTGCCACCGACATGATCGCGTGCGGCAACCGAGCCTTCCAGGCTGAGCACACCCAGCACATCAGCTTCAACCTGCGGCGCCAGCGCCTGCAGTGATTCCTGCGACAGTTCGTGCAGCTCAATATCTTTTTCGATACACATCGCGACGGCTTTACCGACTATTTCGTGCGCGTCGCGAAACGGCGTGCCTTTGCGCACCAGGTAATCGGCGAGATCGGTGGCTGTGGTAAAGCCGCGCATTGCCGCCGCGCGCATGTTGGCCTGCCTGGCGACGATGGCCGGCACCATATCGGCGAATGCGTGCAGGCAGTCGCGCAATGTATCGATGGTGTCGAACAATGGCTCCTTGTCTTCCTGGTTGTCCTTGTTGTAGGCCAGTGGTTGCGATTTCATCAGGGTAAGTAACGCTACAAGGTTACCGTAGACGCGACCACTTTTGCCGCGTACCAGTTCGGGAACATCCGGGTTCTTTTTCTGCGGCATAATCGACGAACCGGTGCAGAACCGGTCGGGCAGCTCGATGAAATCGAATTGTTGTGAGGTCCACAGCACCAGTTCTTCAGCCATGCGCGACAGGTGCATCATGATCAGGCCGGCTGCCGCGCAAAATTCTACCGCGAAATCGCGATCGCTCACCGAATCTAACGAATTCCTTGTGGGGCCGCTGAAGCCCAGTTCTGTCGCAGTCATCTGCCGGTCGATCGGGTAGGTCGTGCCGGCCAGTGCGGCGGCACCAAGCGGGCACAGGTTCATGCGCTCGCGACAGTCGAGCAGGCGCCCGTAGTCGCGTTCGAGCATTTCATTCCAGGCCAACAGGTGGTGGCCAAAGGTAATCGGTTGCGCCGCCTGTAAATGCGTAAAGCCCGGCATTATGGTTGAGGCTTCGCGCTCGGCCAGGTCAATAATGCCGAGCTGCAGTCGGCCCAGAACAGTCGAAATTGCGTCGATGCTTTTCCTCAGGTAGAGACGAATGTCGGTGGCGACCTGGTCATTGCGACTGCGGCCGGTATGCAATTTTTTCCCGGTATCGCCGATTCGCCCAGTGAGTTCAGCCTCGATATTCATATGCACGTCTTCGCGCGCTTGTGACCATGCAAATTTTCCGCGGTCGATATCTTTCTTTATATTGCCCAGTGCTTCGATTATTTGTTTTGCTTCATCTGCACTGAGTACACCGCAATGTGCGAGCATCCCGGCGTGCGCGATTGAGCCCTGGATGTCTTCTGCATAAAGTCTCTGGTCGAAGCTGACCGAGGCATTGAAACGCTCGACGAAAGCGTCGGTCGCTTCGGAAAATCTCCCGCCCCACATTGCATCGGGCGCGTTGGCGGGTTTATTTTCAGGCGACTTGGGTTTTGACATTGGGGGAGCCGGATAGAGTGCTGCGCCTGGAAAACAGACGCGGGAATGCGCGGGTCGGAGTATATCTGAAGCAAATTG
>JBATGO010000282.1:0-13518 GCA_049665845.1 Pseudomonadales bacterium
CCAGCTGAGCCGTAAGTCACATTTTATGTCGATGTGACTTGTGTCACAGCCGAATTAGGCAATACTCAAACCTGTAAGTCGCACAGATTTTTCGCGAACCACTCGTCACATTCAGTTAACGGTTGTATTATGCAAGCTCATAAATTAAACAGTGGCCCAGTTTCCTTCAAAGGACCAAGCATCGTGTCTCCCGCACCGCTGACACCGCACATCCAGCATGCCGAAGAGCTGATTAACGCCAGCCACAGACGTCGTTACCCCACCAAAAGCACGATTATCTATGCTGGCGATAATTCGGAAACGCTTTACTACATCGTCAAAGGCTCGGTTACTGTTGCCATAGAAGACGATGACGGCAAGGAAATGATTGTCGCCTACCTGAACGAGGGCGATTTCTTTGGCGAGATGGGCCTGTTCGAACAGGAAGATTCTCGCAGCGCCTGGGTTCGAGCAAAAACAGAATGCGAAGTGGCAGAAATTTCCTTTGCCAAGTTCCACGAATTATCGCGACAGTATCCCGATCTGCTCTATTCGGTTGGCAAGCAGATGGCCTCCCGCCTGCGTAAAACCACGCGCAAGGTTGGCGACCTGGCATTTCTCGATGTGACCGGCCGCGTTGCAGGCACGCTACTCGAGCTGTGCAAGGAACCGGATGCAATGACTCACCCGGATGGTATGCAGATTAAAATCACGCGCCAGGAAATAGGCCGCATCGTAGGCTGTTCGCGCGAGATGGTTGGCCGCGTGTTGAAAGACCTGGAAGAACAGGGGCTGGTGCACGTAAAAGGCAAGACCATGGTGGTCTACGGCACGCGCTAAAAATTTCCTCAAAGCTTGAAAAAAACCCGGTCATGCCGGGTTTTTTCTTGCCCGAAATTCAGCCCTTGCGATACTTTTCCTTGTTGCGCCTTCCGGCGGCGTAGAGCGCGGGCCTCAGCATACGCCTGAGCCTTGGTGCCAGGTAACTGATTGTCGTCAGCTTGCCACTCACCCAGGGCATCGAAATTTCATTGCACTCACCACGCGCGATGCGTAATACATTTTCTGCAACCTGGTCTGCAGTACTCATGGGCTGCGAGTAAACGATATCCTCTACCTTGTCGATCTCGTCCATAATAAAGCCGGTATCGATCGGACCGGGTGAGACCACACCGACGATAATACCCTGCTCGCGCACTTCGTCGGCAAGCGCCAGCGCGAAACTGCGCAGCCCCGCTTTAGTCGCACCATAGGTAGAAGCGCCCTGCAATGGCGCGCGCCCGGCCAGTGACCCGACCATCACTACCGCGCCACTGCCCGATGCGCGCATCGCCGGCAGTACTTTGGTAGTCAGGTAAACCGGCGTGCGTAAATTGACGTCGACCATATCTGCCAGGGCCCTGGCACTTTGCATCGCGACATCACCGCGGTGATGCAGGCCTGCATTGTTGACCAGCACATCAACTTCACCCAAATCCTGACGAACCTGGTCAAGCAGGCGATCACAGGCATCGAGGTCGCCGACATCCGCCTGCACTGCACAGACTTCGGTAAGCGCGCCGAGCTCGCCGGCGATTGCATCGAGAGCTTCCTTGCCGCGGGCAACCAATGCGAGCTTCGCGCCTTGCTCTGCGAACTGCCTTGCACAGGCTGCACCCACGCCTGCTGATGCGCCGGTCACCAATACCGTCTTGCCGCTAAAACTCTCGAATCCTCGCTTCATAATCTAACCTGCCTCTCTGTTCGCTATCAGAACTGTTATCGCGATTCGCGCAATCGGTATTTTTCCAACACCGTTCTTTCATCCGGGGTAATTTGGCTGCGGCATCGCTGGACATAATCGTAGCGAACCAGGCGCGCATGCAGTTCGGCCGCGATGCAGTCGAACTTTGCGCTGTAGATTGCGTGTTTCACAATAAACGATGTATCGTCTACGGATTCAACCACTGAACCGATCTCGATTTGATCCGGCCAGGTTAGTGAAGTCTTGTAGCGACAGCTGGTCTCGGCGAGAGTAAATGCTTCGCCGGATTGCGCGAGTGACCCATCGGCAAAAGCCGGAAAAATCTCCGCCAGCAATTGCAGGCGCGCACTCTCCGCATAGTAAAAGTAGCGCACATTGTTGACGTGCTGCATCGCGTCCATATCGCCCCATTCAACCTGTTTGGCAAAATGTACCGGATAAGCCCTCAACGCATCGGGTTTGTTTTTCATTGCAGCGCCCGTCGGGTTAAGGGGAAAAAAGCGCTTGCAGTGCAGCGCCGGGGTCGGGCTCGCGCATAAAGGCCTCACCCACCAGGAAGGCATGCACACCGCGCTCGCGCATTGCCGTCACGTCTGCGCGTTGATGAATGCCGCTTTCGGTTACCACAATACGATCGGCGGGAATGACCTCGAGCAGGCCGAAGGTGGTTGCAAGACTCACATCAAAACTGTGCAGGTCGCGATTGTTAACGCCGATCAATCGCGTTGGCAAAGCCAGCGCCCGATCAAGCTCGGCACGATCATGCACTTCGACCAGCACATCCATGCCCAGATCAACCGCAAGATCGTGCAGTCGCAGCATCGTGGCGTCATCGAGCGCAGCAACAATCAGCAGGATGCAATCCGCTCCGATGGCTCGCGCTTCATAAACCTGGTATTCGTCGACGATAAAATCCTTGCGGATCACCGGCAGCTCACCGGCGTCACGCGCTAAACGCAAATAATTGTTTGAGCCCTGAAAAAAATCGACATCGGTCAGGACTGACAGACAGGCGGCGCCACCGCTGGCATAGCTGCTGGCAATGGCCGCAGGATCGAAATCTTCGCGAATCACACCTTTGCTGGGTGATGCTTTCTTTATTTCGGCGATTACCGCGTCGTCACCCTGTTGCAAGCGACGCTGTATCGCGGCGCAAAAACCGCGCGGAGCAGATTGCCCTGCAATCGCACGCTGCAGGGCATCAAGGCTTTGCACTGCCTTGCTCTGCGTAATTTCCTCCGCCTTGCGCACAAGTATTTTACGCAGGATAGTGGGCGCAGAATTCGAAACCACAATATATGCTCAGTTATCGGCTGTGATGGTACGGGTGAACTGCGCCAGCTCGCGCATTTTTTCTGCGGCAAGCCCGGACGCAATAATATCGCTGGCGATCGCCGCGCCCTCGGCGAAACTGCTCGCCACACCTGCAACATAAATGGCAGCGCCAGCATTCAATGCAAGCATGTCCGCGGCCACTGCAGCGGAACCCTGCTTATCGCCGGCCGCAAGGGCTTTTTTAATCAGCGCAAGACTAGCTGCGGCATCTTCAACGACCAGCGCCGCAAGACCGGCGGCAGCGACGCCGCCATCCGCAGGTACCAACGTGTACTCGTGGATTTCGCCGTTACGCAACTCGGCCACAAGCGTTGCGCCGGCAATACTGATTTCGTCCAGCCCGTCAGCCGAATGCACAACCATCACATGTTCACTGCCGAGCGCGCGCAGCACCTCGGCGACCGGACGCAGCAACGCAGCATCGTACACGCCCAGCAACTGGCGTTTTACACCCGCAGGATTGGTCATCGGCCCCAGCATATTGAAAATGGTGCGGGTTGCCAGCTCCTTGCGTGGACCGATGGCATGCTTCATCGCGCTGTGGTGCTGCGGCGCGAACATAAAACCCACGCCTACTTCTTCAATACAGCGGGCAAGCTGTTGCGGATTCAACGTCAACTCGACGCCCGCAGCTTCGAGCAAATCCGCTGCGCCACTGGAACTGCTGACCGAACGGTTACCGTGCTTGGCCACATGACAGCCCGCGGCAGCTGCAACAAAACTGCTGGCAGTCGACACATTGAATAATTTTGCGCCATCGCCACCCGTACCGACAATATCGACGAGATGGTCTGCCTGCACCGTAACGGGTGTGGCGAGTGCGCGCATCACGCGCGTTGCGGCAGTAATTTCCGTAACGGTTTCGCCTTTCATGCGCAGCGCAACGAGAAAACCTGCGATCTGCGCCGCGGTAGCCTCGCCGGTCATGATGGCCTGCATCGCCATCGCCATTTCGGCATCATCCAGGTCCTGGCGATTGATGACCCTGTCTATAGCCTGTTGAATAGTGTTTGCCTGTGACATGGCAGCTACCTTTTGTTCAAGAATTTCCCGCTAACATATGGCCAGGTTCAAAAATACTTATATCCAGCAAAAACTTTTACTTGCGGCTACTACGCAGGAAATTATCCAGCAGCTCGTGGCCGTAGTTGGTGAGAATGGATTCAGGGTGAAACTGCACGCCCTCGACCGCCATCTCCTTGTGTCGCAAGCCCATGATTTCATCGCGCTCGCCATCGCCGCTCAACGTCCAGGCATTCACCTGCAGGCAGCCCGGCAATGATTCTTGCTCGACAACCAGCGAATGATAGCGCGTGGCCAGAAAAGGTGTCTGGATACCCTTGAACACACCACTGCCGTCATGGTGCATCTCGGAAGTCTTGCCGTGCATGACTTCGCGCGCGCGCACGACCTTGCCGCCGAAAACCTGGCCGATGCACTGGTGACCGAGGCAGATACCCAGCAGCGGAATCTTACCGGCAAATTGTTCTACCACCTGCAAGGAAATACCGGCCTCGTTGGGCGTACAGGGTCCGGGGGATATGACAATCTGTTGCGGAGCCATGGCTTCGATTTCTGCGCAGCTGATTTCGTCGTTGCGTACAACCTTTACTTCGGCACCAAGTTCACCGAAGTATTGCACCACGTTGTAGGTGAACGAGTCGTAGTTGTCGATCATTAACAGCATTCTGGTGTTCTCAATACGTGCCCTGTGACTGGATCCTGGCCTTTAACACAATCCGAGGTGTGAAAGCCGGATTTCGATACCGAAAAAATGAATGGGGGGAAAATGTGGCTGGATCCACCTGTCTGGAAGTATTGTCCGGTTCATGACCGTACGGCGGCATGGACGCCGCCGTCGAGCGTACATGGATGTATTTACAGCGTGTCATGAACCGGACAATACTTCCAGGCAGGTGTCGCCTGAGAATCTTTCCACCCTTTCATCACGCATCCTGTTGCCCGCTGCCACTGGCAATCGCCGCGGCGCGAAACATCGCCCGCGCCTTGTTCATGGTCTCTTCCCATTCAAGCTGCGGCACCGAATCAGCCACTACACCGCCACCGGCCTGCACATAGAGTACTTCGTCCTTGATAACCGCGGTGCGAATCGCTATCGCGGTATCCATATTGCCGTGCCAGCTCAGGTAGCCCACCGCACCGCCGTACACACCGCGCTTGACCGGCTCGACTTCGTCGATGATTTCCATCGCGCGGATTTTCGGGGCCCCGCTCAGTGTTCCCGCAGGCAGCGTTGCCCGCAACACGTCAATTGCCCCCAGGCCGTCATGCAATTGCCCGGTCACATTGGAAACGATATGCATCACATGCGAATAGCGCTCGACCAGCATTTTATCGGTGAGCGTGACGCTACCGATTTTCGACACGCGACCCACATCGTTGCGACCGAGATCGATCAGCATCAGGTGTTCGGCGATCTCCTTGGGGTCAGCAAGCAACTCTCGCTCAAGCGCTGCGTCTTCTTGCGGCGTATTGCCCCGGTGCCTCGTGCCGGCAATCGGCCGTACGGTAATTTCGCCCTGTTCGACACGCGCCAGAATTTCCGGCGAAGAGCCCACGACGTGAAAGTCACCGAGATCGAGAAAATACATGTACGGCGACGGGTTCAGGCTGCGCAGCGCGCGGTACAGATTAATGGGAGGCGCCGTAAAAGGCGCGTGCAGACGCTGCGAAGGCACTACCTGCATGATGTCACCGGCGAGCGTGTACTGCTTGATTTTTTCGACGACCTGCCCGTATTCCCGCTGGGTAAACCCGGAGCTGAAATCACTTTCGGCAAGCCCGCCATCGGCCGCACTGGCCGATGCGTCGATATCGGTTAGCACAGCACGCTCGTTACGCAGGCGTTCGGCCAATGCCTGCAGGTGCGACTGTGCTGCCCGGTAGCACTTTTCCAGCGCCCGCTGCGTGGCACCGGCGGGCACATCGACGTGGGTAACAATATGCATCTTGCTGGCGAGGTTATCGAATACCAGCACGTCGTCTGTCAGCATCAGCAGGATATCGGGTGTGCCGAGCTCGTCCGGTGGCATGGTCGCGCGCAAACGCGGCTCTACATAGCGCACAACATCATAGGCAAAGTAGCCGACCAGCCCGCCAAAAAAAGCTGGCATGCCTGCCAGCACCGGCACCCGGTAGCGCGCAGCAAAGTCTTCGACGAAATCCAGCGGGTCGGCCATACAGTGCTGTTCCAGCAACTTCCCGCCATCTCGCACTTCGACCTGCTCGCCACACGCGGTTAAAACCACACGGCAAGGCAAGCCGATGATCGAATAGCGACCCCACTTTTCACCGCCCTGTACCGACTCAAACAAAAAGGAATATTTGCCGCTGGCCAGTTTGGCGTAGGCGCTGACCGGCGTATCGAGATCGGCCATCGCCACGCTGGTCAACGGGATGCGATTGTAACCCTGCTGGGCCAGGGCACAGAACTCTTGCAGTTGCATGGTTGTTCCGGAGAAAGCGGGAGTATTAGCGACGCTGCGTCCGCGCGGTGAGTTGCACTGCACCGCCCTGTTTTACGACGCAAATAAATATCTGCAGCGAGACTTTCTATATTTCCATTATCGATCGTGGCGCTGCAAAGCTGTGCGGCCAGCTACGCCAACAATGTGCGCGCAGTGTAGCTGCAGTCGCAGTCATGCAGTCATAGTGAGGCGCGCGGGCTGCATTTTAGCGCAGCGCTTCCCTCAGGGCGAGCAGGCCCTGCGCAATGGGCGGACAAGGCACATGATTGGCGGGAAGCGCGACTTGTCGAGACGCCGCCTCGGCATGGATGCAAAAAAACCTCTCAAAATCAGGGGGCTATATAGCGTCTCATCGCCCCTGCTTCGAACGGCAACAGCCAATTTGCTTGAAAAAAGAGCAGCAATGCCGTAATGTACCTGGCAACTAGCGGCGGGCCGGATAAAGAGGCGCATCTTGTGCGCATCCTGGAGCATCCGGAACCATCGCCCTGGCCAGGCTCTCCCCCGAGCCGCCCCAATTCCGATGCCCGGTGGACAGCAATGTCCAGCGGGCATCGTCCGTTCTGGAGCCTGTATTTAGCGCTTAACCGCGGCCAGGGCTTCACGCATGCTGTTAATCACCGCGGCGTAATCGGGTGCGTTAAAAATCGCCGAGCCCGCCACGAAAGTATCGGCACCGGCCGCTGCAATCTCGGCAATGTTGCCCAGCCCCACACCGCCATCGACCTCCAGCCTGATCTCGCTACCCACCGAATCGATCAGTTCGCGCGCCTCGGCGAGCTTCGACAGCGTAGACGGTATAAATTTTTGCCCGCCAAACCCCGGGTTAACCGACATCAGCAGCAGCATATCGACCTTGTCCATCACATAACTTGCAGCGTCCAGCGGTGTTGCAGGATTAAACACCAGGCCGGCCTTGCAGCCCGCTTCGCGAATCAATTGCAGCGAGCGGTCGATGTGCAGGCTGGCCTCGGGGTGAAAAGTGATATAAGTTGCACCGGCTTCAGCAAAATCGCCGATCAGGCGGTCGACCGGACTAACCATCAAGTGCACATCGATGGGCGCGGTCACGCCATAATTGCGCAGCGCTTTGCAAACCATCGGCCCGATAGTCAGGTTCGGCACATAGTGGTTGTCCATCACGTAGAAATGCACGATATCGGCGCCAGCGGCAAGCACAGCGTCTACTTCTTCGCCGAGCCGCGCAAAATCGGCAGAGAGAATAGAAGGGGCGATTTTGAAATCGAGCATGGCAAAGGTGCTCCTGCGGTGATCAAGTTGGTTAAACAGCGGCGCAGCGCCTTCGGCATCAAACCCGCCGGCTTGTGCTAAACGCCCGCCCGCAACATTTTTTCGCAACATTTTTTGCAACGACAGTGTGATGAAATTCTACGTGCAAAGACACCCGGGCCTAAAGCGATTAATTCACGCTGCGCACAATAGCGCATTGCTGGCACTGCTCGCGCTCGCTGTGCCGCTCCCGCAAGCGGCATTGGCGCAGGAAGCAACAACGAATTCAGCAAGCCTCGCAGCAGAGCAGGGCGCCGGCAAAGCAGGCGAAAAAAACCCGCTGCGCGATGAGCAAAGCGACTGGATGCAGCGCTACATGGCGGGACAGCCGGCAAAAGATGCGCTGTGGCTGGGCGTAGGTGAAAAGGAAGGTGAAGAGCCGTTTGTCGCATTTTCACAACAGGCGGTCGGCGCTCACCAGCTCGGCCTGGTATTGCTCGCCAGCACGGCGGGCGAATTGACCCTGCCGGGCTGGCGTCGCCATATTTACAACGCACTGCCGCTACACGGCTGGTCAACGCTGGCGACCCTGTTGCCAGTCGCCCCGCTTGCAAGCGCCCGCTCCGGTCCTGTAGCAGCGCAAGTCGCCGGTAACAGCGATGCGGCACCAGGCGGTCGCGGCGCTGCTGATGCAGAAACGCCTGACACATCCGCCGACGCCAATGCAGATAACCCGGTAGCTGGCACAGGCGCGAAATCGGATGATAATGATCATACAGCAGCGGCAGATGCACGCGCCCTGCAACGGCTACAGACAGCCGGTCGCTGGTTGCTCGACCAGGGCGCGCGCTCATACGCATTGATGAGCGATGGGAAAACCCTTGATTACGCCGTGCAGGGTTGTATTGCAACCGCTGGGAATTGCAGTGGCCTGGTGTTATGGCGCGTCGCAGAGAGCGAACTGGGAGGATTGCCGCTGGAAACATTGCAGCAAAGCCGTGTGTCGATACTCGACGTTATCGACGGCCAGCCCGACGCACAAGCGAGGCTGCGCAGGCAGCGACATTTTCACGCGGCAGGCTTTGACAAAGATTACCTGGCGATTGTATTGCCGCCAGCTGACGACGAAGCAACCTACGCACAGTCGGTAAAGCGACTGCGCCATTGGCTGCAAGTTACCTTTAGCAAGCAATAAATACAGCGGCTAGCAAGCAATAAGTGCAGCGGCTAGCAATAAATAAATGCAGCGGCGCTCAACCGAATCGCGCGTTCAGCGCATCGAGCCGCTCGCTGGTGCCAACATCCTCCCAATTACCGCTGAAATATTCAGCACTCACGCGCTGCTGCTGCATCGCAGCAACCAGCAGTGGTCGCAACGCAGCGCGCCCCGCCTGCAGGCCCGCAAACAGCTCGCGCGACATCAGTGAAAGCCCGGCAAACGTCAGCCACCGACCATTTCCGTTTTCACTGAGCAAGCCATTTTCATCGAGCACAAAATCGCCACCGGCTTTGAATGCCGGTGTGTCGACCATCACAAGATGCGCAAGCCTGTTGCCAGGATCGTGCGCAAGCAGCACCGCAAAATCGTAGTCGGTAAATACGTCGGCATTGATCACCAGGAAACTGTCGCGCTGCTTGCACAGTAAAGGTAACGCCTGCTGGATACCACCAGCCGTTTCAAGTGCGCCTTCGTGTTCGGGTGAATAATCAATCGAAAGGCCAAATCGGCGCCCGTCGCCGAGGCGCTGTTCGATCTTTTCGCCCAGGTGGGCATGGTTGATAACCACATGCTTTAGCCCCGCCGCGGCAAGCTTGCCAAGGTGATGTTCGATCAGCGGTACACCCGCTACCTCAACTAACGGTTTGGGTATGTGGTCGGTCAGCGGACGCATGCGCTCACCGCGACCGGCCGCGAGAATCATGGCACTGCGCGGCACCGCGTTTTGCTGTCGCACCGCATTTTGCTGTCGCACTGAGTCGCGCGCGTTCACGGGGCCCCGCAGGGCTTGAGCCAATCGATCAAATCGTTCTGCACCGGTTTGAAAGCGCTGTAGCGCGGCAAAATGTCGCGTACGTAGCTGGCAAAGCGCGGCAACAGCTCAAGGTATTCACTTTTACCATCGCGATAATTCAGCCTTGCGAAAATGCCAATAATTTTCAGGTTGCGCTGCAGACCCATCCAGTCGCAGCATTGCTGCCAGTGCGCCGTCTCGAGCAGCGGCGCCAATAGTGGCCTCGCCTGCTCGATCCAGCCTTCCAGCGAAGCGCGTGGCCAACTGATGTAGCGATCCCATAACCACGATGCGAGATCGTAACTGGCCGGCCCCAGCACTGCGTCCTGAAAGTCAATAATGCCGGGCTCGCCGTCATCGACCCTGTGCAGGTTACAGCTGTGAAAATCGCGATGCACAAAATGCTGCGGCTGCGCCAGAGACGCCTCTATAATTTGCTCGCAGAAAGACTGCCAGCGCTGGCGCTGCGCCGCACCGGGTTCAAACTGGCAATGCCGGGCCAGGTACCAGTCGGTAAACAGGTCAAGCTCGCGCTGCATTGCAGCTGCATCAAACAACGGCAAGCCGGTTGTCTCGCAGCCAGCCATGCGGCCCAGCGTGGGAAGAATCCAGTCGAACAGTTGCTTGCCGCGATCTGCTGCCAATTCTTCCCGCACCATATGATCGCCAAAATCCTCGAGCAACAGAAAACCCATGGCGGTGTCTTCGGCGTAGATCGCAGGTACGCGCAGGCGAGCCGCGCGCATCAGGCCAGCCACACGGGTAAAGGTGGCAACGCTCTCCTGTTCAGGTGGCGCGTCCATCGCGATAAAACTGCGCGCATTAACGACGAGCCGAAAGTAGCGCCTGAAACTCGCATCCCCGGCGACCATATGCCATGCAGCGCCGTTTGCCGGCTCACTGGCTGCGGCATGCACATTGCCGCTGCCCCTGTCACTGTCACTGTCGCTGTCGCTGTCGCTGTCAACGCTCGCATGTGCCAGCGACCAGCGATGCAGCGCTGCTTCCCTTTCCACCAGTTTGGCCCGATCAGCCTGTTGCAAACTCTTACCCTCCGTAGGCCGCAACGCCCGCACAATGTTGCAGTATGACTTTAGTCATGCGCGGTGGAATAGCTTATTATCGCGCGCGGCATCCTGAGCCAGGATGCACAAATATAGTACCGAACATTGCGTTCAAAAACAGACAAAATTCCCGTGCCGACGAGCGAAAAAACTATCATTCCGCGCTGTACCGACAATAGCGCTTGCCAGGGCTGCCAGGTTGCAGCACAAAAATCACTGCGTCCGCGCCCCTGTATATCGTCGCTTGTTGCGCTGTGCGTCCCACGCGTTGTACCAGCGCTAGCGCTGGCAACCGCGATGCTGCCCGCCGTACTTCAGGCGGCAGAACAAACGGATGCGGCGGCAGACAGTGCATGGCGCTGCGAGGATAGGGCAGAACAGGGTGTGAGCATAAAGAGCTGTCGCAGCGCGCAGCTACTGGCAGAAAATACAGGCACCGACACGGCAAACTCCAACAATACAAGCTCCAACACGGCAAGCTCGAACACGGCAAGTTCTAATACGACAAGCATTACAATGCCCGCCGCGAATGTAATGCCCAGCGCACAAACAGAACAACCCGCTGATAAAACCCTATCGCAACAGGGCAAAGCAGCGCAGGCCCGCGCTGCTACCACTACAAACAAGGCAAACAGTTCAGCCTGCAATGCTACGCCGGCGGATAACGACAGCGTCTACGCCAGCGACAACAGCACCGGCGATAACAGCGATGCCAGCAAGAGCAGCAACACCGATTTTATCGCGCCGGATGCCAACGTGCCGGTTGAGGCCAGTGCCCGGGAGCTGTCCCTCAGGGAGAATGTTGTCGAGTACCGCGGCGACGTTGAAATCGTGCGCGGCCCGGCGGTACTGCGCGCAGACAGCGCAACCTATAACCGCACATCGCAACTGGTGGAACTCGAAGGCAATGTGAACGCGGACGTGCCTATGGCACAAATGCACGGCGAGCGCGCCGAGATCAGCCTTACCGACAATTCCACCTACATCGAAAGTGCACGTTACGAATTGCGTACGCAAGGTGCGCGCGGGCGCGCCGATAGTGTCAGCATCGATGCGCAGCGTCGGGTCAATATTGAAAACGGCAGCTATACGCGCTGCCCGGAACAGGATAAGCACTGGGAAGTTAAAGCCGGGCAAATCAGCCTCGACACCGAGCGCGGCCAGGGCAGCGCACGCAGCGCAACGCTGCGCGTTTACGATACGCCAGTGATGTACTTTCCCTACGCGCGTTTCCCGATCGGCGACCAGCGCCAGAGTGGCCTGCTGTTTCCCCGCCTGTCCGACACCAGTGCGGGCGTCGACCTCGCGCTGCCCTACTACTTCAACATTGCACCGAACCTGGACGCCACGCTGACGCCACGCGTGGTCCAGCAGGCAGGCTACCTGACTGAGGCCGAACTGCGCTGGCTGAACCCTTACGATCGCTGGGAACTCGGCGGCGCATTCATCGGCAAGGACAACCGCACCGGCCGCGACCGCTGGTTGCTCGACATGCAGGAGCGCGGCAACTCGGCAGCAGGTTTCTCTTCCGAGCTCAGCTTTACCCGCACCAGCGACGCCGACTACCTGCGCGACCTCAGCGCCAGCAGTATTGCGGTCAATCGCAGCTCGCACCTTGAACAGCGCGCCAGTATTGCCTGGCAGCAGCGTAACTGGTCGCTGGGCGCCGCCGCACAACGCTTCCAGACTATCGATACCGCGCTGCAGCAGGCGCTGCGGCCCTACACGACAGAGCCGGAGCTGTGGCTGCAATACCACAGCGCAGCGCGCCCGGCGCGCCTCGCCACCAACCTTGAAGTGCGCGCAGCAAATTTCAGGCACGATACGCTGGTGGACGGAGAGCGCGGCTACGCCCAACTCGACTTCGGCTTACCACTGAACTGGCAGGGCCTGCGCGTGCTGCCCTCGATCGGCGCGCAGCACCTCGAGTATGCACTCGATCGCCCGGTAACCGGCAGCAGCGATAAAAATCCTGCGCAAACCGCGCGCTTTGCCGCGCTCGATATCAGCGCCGAATGGGTCAGGTGGTCGCGTAAAGCCGGTGCCGAGTCCTTGCAGCGCCGCACCCTGGCACCGCGCCTGCGCTACCTGCACCGCGAACTGGGCAGCAGCGCCAGCGCCGCAGCTGCGATACCGTTGTTCGACAGCAAGTGGCACAGCAGTAACGAACAGCTGCTGTTCGGTAACTCGCGCTTTGCCGGTTACGATGTACTCGAACCCGCCGAACAGGTGAGCGCAGGCATCGCGCACGGCATTTACGGCAACGCGGGAACACTGCGCGGGGAAATCAATCTCGGCCAGGTGTTTTTTCTCGATCGCCGCGCGACCGTCGGCAGCGACCTCGCACAGTTGGGGAATAACCTCGACAGCAGCGCGAATGCCGGCAATGCGCGCTCCGCGTTGCTGGCCGACTACCGCTGGCAGCACAGCAGCGCCTTGCAGAGCCTCGCCAGCCTGCAATGGGAGAGCGAAAATAACCTGCTGCGTCGTGGCAGCTGGCAGCTGCGCTACCGCGGCGACGCGCTGCCCGGCGGCGGCAGGCAGCTGGCCAACCTCGGCTACCGCTACTGGCGTGCCAACCCCGCCGAGCTGCTGCTGGGCCGCGATATTGAACAAGTAGACGCCAGCGTGGTCACTGGTCTGGGGCGCAACTGGCAATTGCTGGC
>JBATGO010000283.1:0-1652 GCA_049665845.1 Pseudomonadales bacterium
GGAATATTCCATGCCCCCTGCTTTCGGCTGGCCAGCTGTGGCAGGAAAGACTCGATTGATTCGCCACCGCGACTGGCTTGCAGGCTCTGCACGATAAACTCAATACCCGGCGCCAGCGTCAATGTGCCGTAGAGCGTTGACTGGCTGGCTACCAGGCCTGCGATCGTTGCCGTCATCGGTGACGTCCTGGCGGTAGCTGCCAGCGATGCAACAGTATTACACCAGATCCTTGGATCCGGCCAACTGAGACACAGATGGCAGGCGCCAACCCAGGTACAAAACCGGTCTTCAGGCAGGCGACCAGTCGCATTCAATACGAGTGCGTGCAGGAAGGTTTTTTCACGAAAAAAATTACCGGTCAGATTGTGTCCGTGTGAAAACACACCTTCGCCGATAATCCAACCGCTCTGGCGCTGGCGTAACCGGCCGCGCTCTCGATCCAGTACTGCTACAAATTCGTTGATCATTTTACTATCTCGCACATACCATCGGGCACAAAAGGCATCACGGTCGGGTCGCGATGCGCATGCTCCATTCCCTGTGCCAGCAGGCCTGGTGCTGCCAGTAATTGCAGAAGACCTGGCGCATGACGAGGCAGTATGCCAAGGTCAGAGAATGTTGCTGCGACCAATCCTGTTTGCAACCAGCCTATGGTTTCGCCCCTGGCACGACGCGCCAGCAAACATTCCGTGCCCCACTTTAGAAAGGGGTAGTCACCGCCTGCCCGCAGGCGTTCACAAAGCTTGTCGAGCCAACGATTTTCACTGCCAGCATACAAACCAAACAAACATTCACCATACTCCGGTGATTCCGTAGCTTCAGTTTCTAGGCGCTGCGCCTTGCGCAAGTCACGCATGGCGCGAATCACGCTGTCTGCGCCGTCCTGCTGGCCACTCATCAGCATCATCGCGACCGGCAAAACGCTGCTTGGCACTGTCTTGCCCACCGCAGCTGTCACGGCGGCACGTGTTGCCGGATGACGCACACCCGGATTTGCAAAAGCGATCAACGCCCTGTTGAGTAACGCCGATTGCGATACATCCGGCAATCTTCCGCGCATAAGTAAATACAGGTACTCTGCGAAACCCAGACTTTCACACAATGCAAGTTGATCGTAGCCATAGCAGTGTACATGATCTGTGCAGTAGGGATTATCATCTGCTGGCACCTCTTCGAAGATGCCTGTCGCATACTTTTCTGCGTGCCGATCGTTACGCGGGGTTTCGTTGGCTCTTTCGTTATTCAATGGCTTACTCACATCGTAAAAAAAGCTTCATCAAGCCAGGCAAATTGCCTGACGCATTCCGCACCCGGCGGATAAATATTCCGTCACAGTAAAGCAAAAATCCAAATGCCATATACAGCGAAATAAGGGTTCAAGCGGGATTATACGCGAGGCGGGCAGATAAAAAAAAAGGCCCCAATGGGGGCCTTAGTGAACTGCTTGTGTCTGGTTTTTATCGAATTGTATAGGTCAGGTCAATATAGGCGGCGCGGCCCTGTATCGGGTAGTCCGAGGTAACATAAAGTTGGCCGAATTCAGCAGGCTCCGCGCCATCCTCGTCGAAGAGATTCCTGATTGTTGCACCAAGCGCCAGCCCGGATTCTGCAAAATCCTTGCGCAGCGCGAGGTTAACCAGTGTGTAGTCATC
>JBATGO010000284.1:0-7197 GCA_049665845.1 Pseudomonadales bacterium
GCATAGCCGCAACGAAACGCTGCTGAAAGTTGCGTCCAAGATAGTCGAGCACCAAAAAGCATTTCTCGACTTAGGTGAAGAGCAAATGAAACCATTAATCCTCGCGCACATCGCTAACGATGTTGACATGCATGAATCGACCATTTCTCGTGTAACCACGCGCAAATACATGCATACACCGCGCGGTATTTTCGAATTAAAATATTTCTTTTCCAGCCATGTACAAACAGCAGCTGGCGGTGAATGCTCCTCAACCGCAATTCGCGCGATCATTAAAAAACTGGTCGCGAGCGAAAATGCGCGCAAACCGCTCAGCGACAACAAGATCGCAAAAGTACTGCACGAACAGGGCATCCAGGTAGCGCGACGAACAATCGCCAAGTATCGCGAAGCCATGGGCATACTGCCATCAAATGAACGCAAACGCCTGTCCTGAAGCGCGAGAACGCCTGTGCTTGGCTTGGCGCCATTTATGCGTTACGCTTTCCTGCAAGGGTAGAACCCCGCGCAGCAATCGGAGCAAAGGAGCCAGTTATAAGCACGCCAGGCACGCTATGGTTGACAGCTCGTCACCACCACTGCTTTTCTCTATTCTGCTTAGCGCCAGCAATTCGGCACATAAAAATAAAAACCCGCGCTTACAAATTTCAGCTATTCCTATTGAACGCCATGTTGAACGCCATGCACGTGGCAAAACTGCGTGCAAGTTCCGGCGTCCTTACAAACTGCCGTATTCGCCGCCTTTGGCGACGCGGCACCTTTCCACAGAAACCACTAGAACAAGGAGTTGCATATGCGCATTCATGTGAGCGGTCACCATGTTGAAGTTACCGACCCGTTGCGTGAATACGTAACCAGCAAGTTGGCCCGGCTCGAGCGGCACTTCGACCATATAACCAATATTGATGTCACGCTTGTTGTTGAAAAGCTGGTACAAAAAGCCGAAGCCTCGGTGCACGTATCCGGTGCAGATCTTTTCGCCAACGATGAAAACGAAAATATGTACGCGGCAATTGATGGGCTAGCAGACAAGCTCGACCGACAAATCATTAAACACAAGGAAAAGGTTCAGGGGAAAACCAAACGCAACCACCAAAAACAAGTCTCCAGCCCCGATCCAGATATAGAATAGTAACCCCGTCAATCCCGGGCACCTCTTGCGGCGCCCGGGATTTACGCAGATACTTCGCTCCTCCCTGACACAACGCTCGAATACCCGAACCTTGGACAACCAGATCAGCATCCTGCGCGAAACCCTGTCGCCGGCGCGCATTCGCCTTCGACAAGACGCATCCAGCAAAAAGAAAGCACTGGAAATCTGCGCGGAAATCCTCGCCGACTCCGATGCGGCGCTCGACCAGGACAGCGTTATGGAAGCCTTGAGTGCACGTGAAAAACTAGGCAGCACCGCGCTTGAGCATGGCGTAGCATTACCGCATTGCCGGGTCAGTGCCTGCGTGAAACCAATGTGCGCACTGGTCACACTCAGTGAGGGCGTCGATTTTGAAGCGCGCGACAATTTGAACTCGAACATACTCTGTGCGCTAATCGTGCCCGAGGATTCCACGGCAGAGCATCTTGAAATTCTCGCCACGATCGCCGCATTGCTCAGCAACCCGGTCAATCGCAAGGATATACTGGACGCCACCGACAACAACGCACTCTACCTTAAGATTACTGATTCAAATTACCTGACAAGCGCCGGGGAAGAGTAACGTGCGTAAAAATTTGTGCACAGGTTCAGCGGAATCAGGACTGGCAACAAGCTGAAGAACAGCGCCATTATGCTACTTACCATCATTAGCGGACGATCCGGCTCGGGCAAGAGCACTGCGCTGAACCAGCTGGAAGACATCGGCTATTACTGTGTCGACAACCTGCCGGTGGGGCTGATTCCGGCGCTCGCCTCGCATACGCAGGCGCGCTACCAGCGCGAGGGCCCGACCGACGATCTCAAGATTGCTATCGGTATCGACGCGCGCAATATCGGCTCCGATCTCTCGCATTTCCCGTCGCTGCTGGAAAAAATTCCCCACGACATATCGGTAACCATTGTTTTCCTGGACGCCAATAACGACACACTGATCAAGCGCTTCTCCGAAACACGTCGCAAGCACCCGCTGAGTAGCGCCAGGGTCTCGCTATCCGAGGCGCTGGCCATCGAGTCAACACGGCTGGACGGCATCGCTTCGATGGCAGATCTCTGCGTGGATACTACCTCGCTGAACCAGCACCAGCTACGCGAACTGATCCGCCAGCGTGTCGGCAATTACACCGGCAAAGGACTCGCGCTGTTATTCCAGAGTTTCGGCTTCAAGCGCAGCATACCAATCGATTCCGACATCGTTTACGACGCACGCTGCCTGCCCAATCCCTACTGGCAAATCGAACTTAGGGACCTGACCGGCAAAGACCTGGCTATTCAGCAGTTTTTGCGTGCCCACCCGGAGGTGCAGCGAATGGTTGACGACATACGCGAGTACCTGGAGCGCTGGCTGCCCTGCTATCGATCTGACAACCGCAGTTATCTCACCGTTTCCATTGGCTGTACCGGCGGCCGGCACCGGTCGGTGTATCTTGCCGAGCAGCTCTATGCACATTTTCGTACCAGCGATGGAGAGGTGCAGGTTCGCCATCGGGAACTCGCAGAATTGGAACTCGCGAGATGATCAGGCGCAAACTGACGCTGGTTAACAAGCTTGGCCTGCATGCGCGGGCAGCCAACAAACTGCTGGACGTGACCGGACAGTTTGCCAGTGAAATCAATGTTTCGCATGGCGACAACCGCGCCAATGCCAAGAGCATTATGTCGGTGATGTTGCTGGCCGCCCCGGTTGGCAGCGAACTGCTGCTTGAAATTGAGGGCCCCGACGAGGCGGCGGCAGCCGACGCGATAGAAGCGCTGATCAGCGCTCGCTTCGGGGAGGCCGAATAGGTTTTTCCTGGCTGCATGCCAGCCCATAGCGATCGCAGCTTGCTGGCACTTTGCGAACGCCGCACTGTTTCAGCCAGCAGGTGTCGCCAAAGCTCGTTGCGCCTTTGGTAATGTTGACTGCTTCTTTTTCTTGTTGACATTTTCTGTATCACGCATACTCATCACTACCACGTATCAATTCCGCCCGCATTCAAAACGGGTGCGACGCGGTACCCGCCCCGCAAGCTGTGATCGTCAGCCATGTCAGCCAGTGCCCATAACAACATACCTTCGGTAAAACAGGAAGTCGCGGACTTGCTCGATGCGGGCACGCTGCAGCAGGCGCGCTTCACACTGAACGGCATGCCTGCACAGGAAGCCGCGCACCTGATCGAATCCTCGCCGCCTCACTCGCGGTCAGTGTTGTGGTCGCTGGTCGACGAAGAAAACCGCAGCGAAGTACTGGCAGAGCTCGGTGAGGATTTGAAAGGCCAGTTCGCCGCCGGTATGGACAGCCGGGAACTCGCCGCGCTATCCACCGATATCGAGACCGACGACCTGGTCGATATCCTGCAGCAACTGCCGGGCAAGGCAACCTTCGATGTGCTGCAGGCAATGAGCGTGCAGGATCGCCAGCGTGTTGCGCAGGCGCTGGCCTACCCGGAAAATACCGCCGGCGGCCTGATGAACACCGACACGGTGACAGTGCGCCCGATGCATACCGTCGACGTGGTGTTGCGCTACCTGCGCCGGCACAGCGAAATCCCCGACATGACCGACAATATCTTTGTGGTGAACCGCAAGGATGAATTTATCGGCATCCTGCCACTGGCGCGGATTCTCGTCTCCGACCCCAACAATACCGTGCGCGAAATTATGGTTACCGATATCGACCCGATACCGGTGATGATGAATGAAGACGAGATCGCCAAGCGTTTCGAGCGCAGGGACTGGGTCTCTGCACCGGTGATCGACGAAGTCGGCAAACTGCTGGGCCGCATCACAATCGACGACATCGTCGACGTCATACGCGAGGGCGCCGATCACTCGTTGATGGGCATGGCGGGCCTCGACGAAGAGGAAGATACCTTTGCGCCGGTCATGAAAACCACGCCCCGCCGCGCAATCTGGCTGGGAATAAACCTGCTGACAACCTTTCTTGCCGCCGGCGTGATTAACTTGTTCCAGGGGGCGATCGACAAAGTTGTTGCACTCGCCATACTCATGCCGATCGTCGCCAGCATGGGCGGCGTGGCCGGTACGCAGACGCTGACAATCGTCATTCGCGGGCTTGCAGTGGGCCATATTGAACAGCACAATTTCCGCTGGCTGGTGAATCGCGAATTCCTGGTCGGCGTGATCAATGCACTGCTCTGGTCTGTGGTGGTTGCGATCGCTGCTGTGCTCTGGTTCGGCGATATACGCATCGGTGCGATTATCGCGAGCGCGATGGTCATCACCCTGATAACGGCATCGCTGGCTGGCGCAACCCTGCCGCTGCTTTTACAGCGGCTGCATATTGACCCTGCAATTGCCGGTGGCGTTGCGCTCACCACGGTCACCGACGTGATCGGCTTTATGTCTTTTCTCGGCCTCGCCACGCTGGTTTACGCCTAGGTGACAGGCACAATGTCGATGCAAGCGGGCGACGAAAATAATAGCGAAACGGCAAACGACGGGGCAGACACCGAAGCACAGCAATACGATGGGCCGAGTAAAAGCGCACGCAAGCGCGAGATGTTGCAGCTGCAGGAGTTGGGTGCGGCGCTGGTTGATTTCCCCCCCGCAAAGCTTGAATCTCTGCCACTGTCGGATGCGCTGGCCGACGCGCTGGCGCTGGCCCGCGCCGCAAAAAAACACGGCGCGCGCAGACGACTGCTGCAATATATCGGCAAGATAATGCGCGGTGAGGACGCGGCAACTATCGCTGCGATCAGTGAATTTCTCGAGCGCAGCGAAGCCGCAAAATTCGCCGAACGGCAACGGCTTCACGATCTCGAAAACTGGCGCGAGCGAATCCTGCAGGCAGACCAGTGCGGCGCTGCCGCGATCGATGAATTACTCGCAATGTATCCCGGCGCCGACCGCCAGTGGTTGCGGCAGGTCCAGCGCCAGCACCAGCAGCAGCTGGCCAAGGGCCAGCCTCCTGCCGCCGCGAGGAAACTGTTTGCCTACTTGCAGGAGTTGAGCGAAGCGTAGCCCCGCCTGGTCAGTGGCCGCGCGCTGACGGTCCGTCAGGGCAGCGGTTTTTACACGCCTGTCACCGCATGTGCGTTGCCGCCGCCGACCGGGGCTGTTAGTGTATAAGGTTCCCATGCACTGGCTGCATTTGCTGAAAGCGTACATGCCTATGTTTCGCCCGCTCGTCTCCATTGCGATACTGGCCCTACTCGCTACGCTGCTGGTTTGGCAATATCGAGCCGAACAAAAAACACCCGCGCTTGCGAACGAAACGGCGGCGGCAACGGCTGCTGGCCAGGCGCAAGATACTTCGCCTGCCGCGTCGCAGGCCTTGTCGGCAGTCCCCTCGCCAATCCCTGCACAAAGCGCGACGCAAATCCCCGCACAAGACCCCGCAAGCGCACCTTCACCAAACCAGGCGGGCAAACCAATCAGTAATACCCAAGCGGACAAGCCGCAGCGCCGGCAGCCGCTCAGCGACCGTGAACTTGCCGCGCTGCTCGAGCGCAGGCTGACGCCTGCGATGCGCCGCGCCATCAACGAACAGTTACAGCCGGGCGGCAGCCCGCCGCGTGAAAAACAGGGCCGCTACGGCAGCTACCTCGATTTCAGCGACCGCGCTGCGTCAGTGATGATTGCCGTAATCGACGACGACGGCAACACGGTGATCACCGATGTCATGCAGGCATTGCCGGTAGAAGGTCATTAAAATGCACGCGCGCGACTTTGCCACAATCATGAGCACGCGTTGCACCCGGTTGCGGCAGGTGACGAAGTTGTTCCTGCTGGCGGCGCTTGTGCTCGCAATGCTGTCGCTGCCACGCATTGCAAGCGGCACGACCCTGGTGCTGAATAACCAGGATGGTCCCGGCGAAGGTTTGAACGACACTACTCCGGTTGCACCGGTTGGCGGGAATCCTGCCACGACAGTTGGCGGGCAACGCCTGGTTGTTTTCGAATTTGCGGCGCAACTCATAGGCAGCATTATCGACAGTTCTGAAACGATTAGCGTACGCGCCAGTTTTGACCCGCTGAGTTGCGATGCGAGCAGTGGCACACTTGGACAGGCCGGGCCGCAAAGCTTTCACAAGGATTTTCCGGGTGCACCCGAACTGCAGACCTACTATACACAGGCGCAGGCCAACAGCCACCTGGGATTCGACATTGAACTTGCGCTGGACGACATTCAGGCTCAATTTAACAGCAGCCTGGACAATAACAATAGCTGCCTGAATAATCGTAACTGGTATTACGGGCTGGACGGTAACGCGCCGGGAAATGATATTGACCTGCTCACAACTGTGCTGCATGAACTGATTCACGGACTTGGCTTTATCACGCTGGTCAATACCGGAAACGGCTCCAAGCCAGGTGGCACAGGATGCCCGGCGGGTGGCTGCGATGACGCCTTTATGAAACACATCGAGGATCACAGCCTTGCGGCCAACTGGCCCGTGTTGAGCAATGCACAGCGCGCTGCATCGGCGATCGACGATCCCGACCTGCATTTTACCGGTGCGAATGTACAGGCCAATATCGGCGGGCTAAGCGGCGGCATTAACCAGGGTCACGCGCGCCTGCACGGTCCGGCACCGATTGCCACTGGTGCATCGGTCGCACACTTCAGCACGGCTTTTAACCCTTATCAATTGATGGAGCCACAGCAAACTGGCAGCGCCGACAATCTGGGTTTATCAAGCTTTGTATTGCAGGATCTTGGCTGGGATGTTTTTCCCGCTTCGAAACCTGTGCTTTCCACGCCCCCCGATCAGCTGATGCTCGATACCGCGACACTGCAACTCGACGTCGCTGTGATGGATAACGACAGCGATGCAGCGAGCCTGATGTTCAGCGCGATGACTTCCAATCCGCTCGTTATCCCGCAAAGCGGGCTTGTGCCAGGCGGCAGCGGTCGCAAACGCACATTGAGTATTACACCTAACAACGGCACGACCGGCGTCGTGACCATCACACTCTCTGTAAATGATGGAACGAATTCAAATAACACTCAATTCGAAGTAGAAGTTACCGACGACCTGCCGCCAACGGTCACTATCACATCCCCGCCCGACAGCACAATTTTTTATGCAGCATCACAAGAC
>JBATGO010000285.1:0-3762 GCA_049665845.1 Pseudomonadales bacterium
GGTCTAACCCATTTGGAAAACCTTCCTGGCAGTACCGATGGGCCAGTACCTTACGACCTACTGCTAACGTTTACGCCTTATTCGGGAAACGAGCAGCACGAGCACGAGGCCAGGAAAAAACAGCAAAGTAGCACTACCCCCGCCTGAACGGCTGGCTTGCTGGAGCGAGCTGTCGGGAACTGCCTCCACTGCTGCAGGCACCAGGAAAACGTTGTCCTGTATTTCATCAGAGATATCGGTGTTGCGGCGAATTATCGTGCTCAATGTGATTTGTTCCAGCTCTTCGAGAAGTGCCTGCGGCAAATATATTTCGTGCCAAAAACGGTCTCCATCGCGCAGCCGCTCAAATTGGTCTTTCAGGATAATGTGAAATGTCTCGCCAACCAACGCGCCTGGTACGTGCGCTTCTGCCAGACCGCCAACCCAAAGATCCAGGTCTTCAACCGTTTCATAAACACTTGCCAATCTTGACTGCACCTCGGGATCCGGACTCACATCAGTAAAGTCCTCTGCAGCTAGCAGACCCAGATTACGCCGTACGTCATTATAGGAGGGTAGCCCGTGATCCCGACCACGCTGGATGTTCAAGGAGGCAAGATCGAATCCACCCTGTCCAGGCTCGCCAAAAAGGAAGTTACAGAGCTCTTCATTAACGAAATTATCAACCTGTTGAGCTACCTGTTTGGCCAGGCCACGCAGTAACGGCTCAATACCGCTATTGATAAATTCTTCTGCATTGAAAAAAGCTTCCCGAAGCTGAAGATTGCCAGCCGCGATTGCTTCATTATTCGCGTCAAGACGCAGCAGTTGAGGTGAAACCATACTGTGACCGAAGCGATAAGCTGCGGTTGCAAACTCGTTTGAAATTGCAGGATTGACACTCTGCTGGTAGCCGTTGTATTCGCTAAGCGCATCCGGCCCCAACAAGATCGGGAGAAATTCCCGATAGGTTATGGCCTGGATCTCGGCGCCGACCATCATGCGCGCCATTTGATAAATTTCTTCACCGTCCAGGCCAGGATTTTCCTCATGGAGGCGATCGGCCCAGTGATTATGCTCACGAAGGAAAAGCGTATGCAGTGCGGTTAACCCTACCTGCTCATTTGAACGCTCATCGCCTGCAATAAAAGCAAGCTCTCCCTCTGTATCAAAGGGCAGCAGATCGCCTTCGCTTGTCTTTAGCTTCCCACTACCATCCAGCCTGCGAAGTTCACGGGACAGCCCGTATTCTGATCCATAAACATTGGACCCATCAATATAGGAAGTGATGATATTCAACTGCTGGCGAACACCGTAACCTGGAGAATACAGCGATCTGTCAAATGATATAGTTTCAACACCAGTGCTCTGCGGGTCAAAAAACGGATCGCCGAAGGGAACAGGAATATCAAAACGCTCTACCGGTTTTATTGTTGGTATCAAATCAATATCGTGATCCAGGAACTGGCCCCACTGCCAGACAAAATCAGTTGCGCCTGCATCATTTTCGATTAATGTCGGCTGCGCTATTACTGCGCTGCTGATCGCCCGCGGACTGGGCCGTCTGATTCCGGAAGGTGAATCAAGTCGGTTGGTGTAATCGCTATAGGTCAGTCGTACTAATTCAGTATCTGCCCGCCCCCAGTTTCTGTTGCTAGGGTTGTTGCCACTACCATCAACGCTGCGCACTTCAAGTCCGGTAGCCGCCGCCGCACGCAGCGAAGTTCGACTCTGGCTTCTTATTGCCACATCCTCATGCGACTGCAGCGGTTGGGTTGGCGAATGTCGACGCTCCAATGGCTCATTGTTTTGCTCAACGGCGAGCACGGCATTCGGCAGAGTGAAATTGCAGACTGCAACCACAATGGCAAAAGTAAAGCTGCTTGCACCAGCCTTGAAAAAACAAGCGAAAAAAACAGACGCGTTCTTCCATTGCCCGGCCAAGGCCGGCCGGAGGTTCTTATTAATTGGCATAGCTTGTCTTCGCAGGCACGATTTCCCGTCACCTGACCACCGAATTCAATATAACCAGCTACGCGCAATATTTAGACCAATATCAATAATTGACCTTGTATCAATAGCTTGCAGGAAATCGTGTCGCTGGCCGCTCACTGCAGTGTAAGATTTATCGACACGCGTAAAACAGACTTATCCATCGAAATTAACTGGCAGGCCCCATGTTCGAGTTTAGGCGTGTCCACCATATTCAATGAAATCACAGGCCCATAAGAGTGCGGTGAAGGCAATATTATTCAAATTGATAGCATTTACAGGCATTCATCGGCTGCTTTTACCCGTTTGCTCGAGTTACCCCGCCAGCACCTTACTTTGGCAACACCTTACCCTGGCTACACCACCACGAATATTTTGCGCAGCAACTGGCAGTCTTACCGGTGTAACACGCCAGCTTCGACGAGAACCTATCCAGTAGCTCACAAATTCCTGTCGAGTCCTGACAGCGCAGCAACCTCTGGCACCAGTTTTAGAATGACTCTCTGGCCGGGGCGCAGTACCCGAACTCTTGCCGTGGCGCCTTTGAGCGTGGTTACCTTGACGCTATCGAAATAAGGATAGGTAAACACTTTTTCGGATGAACTATCCAGAATCGAGATGGTTTTCGTTTTGCTATCAACCTTTTGAATAGTACCGGCAACGGATGCTCTATCCACTTCGGCTAATGCGGGTATAGAAACCAACCCAAGTATTGATGCGAATAAAAAAGCCTTCATAACATTACTGCTCCTGACAAGAATTGAATTGCCGGAGTGAACTCTGCTGGAAAAGTGTTACCGTAACAAGACATAAACTTCACATTGTTACTTTAAGTGACATTATACCGAAAGCAATTTTTAAATCGAATATTATTCAGTATAATCAATAGGTTAGATTCAATACGCAGTTCCGACAGAATATCTTTCGCTCCAGATACAACTAAAAAGCACCAAAGCGTTACGATATGTTACTTAGTGGTGCATGAGCTGCCATGGAGAAGGATGCGGTCTTGGTTACTTTTTCCATTTCGGGCAATAACGTTGCTACCGGGAATCCCGGATCCTTGGCACAAGTTCGGGTGGGCCCACGGTATTCCGTAGAAATCAGGGGCTTTATCGATTAAGCGTCCGAATCTGGACGCCATTCAGGGTTAGCGCAGGTGACGCCGAATTGGGTGGCGGGACAGGGAATGCCTGACAGGAATTCTTAGGACTTAGTAGCAGTTACAAAGGTAACCGGACCGCTTTATGCCGGGTTGCTTCGCGCCTAAAACGTTTTTTTACGTGGCGCTTGGCGCTCCTTCACGATTTTTGAACCTGGTCATTGGCCGCTTTACTGAATATTTTATGCTCGCCATAGCTGCCTTTTTGCGGCAAGGTCAGCACCATACAGCAGGCATCCTCGCCATCGTCATAATAATTCGGGCGCCTACGTTTTTCGATAAATCCAAGCAACTTATAAAGATGTATTGCGCTGATATTAGTCGCGCGTACTTCCAGGGTAACTTTCTGCAGGCGATTAGCCGTGCACTGCGCAAGAGCGCAGCGAACCAATGCTCTAGCGACGCCCTGCCTTCGAAATTCCGGATCAACCGCCAAAGAATAAATACGCGCTGTATGTTTTCTGTTGAAAACCAAAATATAACCCGCCAGGCATGAACCACCGGGCTTGACCCTGGCAACAAATATCTGGTTAGCAGAATTCATGTGGTAACGGAAGGCGCGCCGCGATACCAGCCCGTCCGAAGATTTGAAAGCACCAAGCTCTAATTTAACCAGCGCGTCCAAGTCC
>JBATGO010000286.1:0-2508 GCA_049665845.1 Pseudomonadales bacterium
GAAAATTTCTGGCAACTCGTAGAGCGCTGGCAGGCCGGCGTTTTTTTTACCGTACCCACAGCAGCAGCCACGCTGATCCAGAACTCCATTGATGCGGATATCAGCTCGCTCAAGGCAGTTGTCAGCGGTTCGGCGCCGTTCCCGGTGGAATTATTCAAACGCTTCGAAGCGGCCGTGGGCGCCGATCTGCTGGAAGGCTACGGCATGACCGAGGCAACCTGTATCGTCAGCAGCAATCCGCGCGATGGCGCGCGCAAACCCGGCTCTGTAGGCATTCCCCTTCCCTACACGCGGGTAAAAATTCTGCAGATCGACGGCGACGGCAACCTTGTGCGCGAATGTGCTACCGATGAGATTGGCGAAATATGCGTGAACAACCCCGGCGTTGCAGTGGGCATGACCTACACCGACAAGAAAAAAAATGCTGGCTTGTATATCAACGGTGATTTCCTGCGTACCGGCGACCTCGGTCGCCTCGATGAAGACGGCTACCTCTGGATTACCGGCCGCTCGAAGGACCTGATCATTCGCGGCGGCCACAACATCGATCCGGCCGTGATCGAGGATGCGCTTATGTTGCACCCGGCGGTCGCATTTGTCGGCGCAATTGGCCAGCCGGATCCCTTTGCAGGTCAACTGCCCTGTGCCTACGTGGAGCTCAACCAGGGTGCGAGCGCCGGCGAAGAGGAACTGATGAATTTCGCGCGCGAGCATATCGCCGAGCGCGCCGCGATTCCAAAGTACATAGAAGTTATCGACGAACTGCCAAAAACTGCGGTGGGCAAGGTTTTCAAACCGGAATTACGCAAGCGAGCGATCAAACGCGTTTACGATGCGGCACTGGAAAGTGCCGGCCTTGCGCAGCGCGTTACACGCGTCGTCGACGATAAAAAACTCGGCCTTGTTGCGGAACTCGACGGCGGCGAACAGGCCGACGCGGGAAAAATCAGCGAGGCGCTGGGCAATTTTTCAAGGCCCTGGCGCTGGGCCAACGCCAGCTGAGCGCGCAGTAGCAGCGGCACGCTCGGACTCGCTGCACGGTACAGGAGCCTGTCTGTTTTCCTGTGACCGTCGGCGGCATGGACGCCGCCGTCGAGCGTACATGGATGTATTTACAGCGTGTCACGGGAAAATAGACAGGTTTCTGTGCCCGTGCCGTGAAATTCCAACGCAGCGGTAACTGCCCCGCCTAAAACAACTTGCTGATACGCCGGTACCCTTCGCGAATATCGTGCGCCAGCGCCAGTAGCGACTCCTCGGTGTGCGCGGCTGATTCGGCGACATTCTGTCCCGCCGAACGCCCCCTGTTCTGCAAATTGTGCCACTGCTCTTCCAGTTTCGCCCATTCGTCCTGCGCTTCCATACTGGCGAGGTGAACCTGTACTTTCAGTTCATCGCGCTGCCGGCGCAATTTTTCGACCAGGTGCTGGTACTCTTCGCGTAGATTTTCTTTCGTGGTCATCACATTTCCTCCTCTATCCCATTTTATAGTGGTGACAAACAGATGACTAATCAAGCTTCGCGCTTAAAACGTCGCCGCTAATAACTGCAATGACAGGCAGCTGCCTGCGCGTTAGCGGCAATGCAATGCAGCTTACGGCCTGCTAGCTGTTGAATGACGAGGGTTGTCCTGGTGTGCGCGGATTGGCAGGGTCTACCGGATCGGGGTGTACGATCACATCTGCACCCTCAATGGCCGCTGCAATCCTGTTTTCGACAGCATCCACGATACGGTGTGCTTCGGCCAGCGAGAGGTTTTCGTCCAGGTCGAGGTGCATCTGGATAAAACAACGCTGCCCGGACTGGCGGGTACGCAGATCGTGCATACCCAGCACTTCCGGGGTTTCGTGTACCAGTTCCAGTAGTTTGGCTTTTTCATGGTCAGGAATTTCGTGATCCATCAGGTGATGGAAAGACTCCACGCCGATTTTCATCGCGCTGAACAAAATAAAGATTGCGATCAGGATCGCCACTATCGCATCGACATTATTGAAACCGTAGAGGCTAAGCAGCAGTGCCAGTATTACGCCAAGGTTGGTAAGCACGTCCGTAAGGTAGTGCAGTGAATCCGCAGCGATCACCGTGGATCGCGTGCGACGAATAACATAGCGCTGGTAGACAACCAGCACTATAGTCGCCAGCGTGGTGACAACCATCACCGCCAGGCCAATTTCTGCATGCTCTACTTCGATGGACTGCTGCAGTCGCTCGAATGCGTGCAGGATCAGGAATATCGCCGACGCGCAAATAAATCCTACTTGCACAAAGCCCACCAGTGGTTCGGCCTTGCCGTGTCCAAAACGGTGTTCGGTGTCGGGCGGCGTCAGTGAGTAACGCACTGCCAGCAAATTGATAAAGGAAACTACCGTATCGAGCATTGAATCGACCAGCGATGCGAGAATACTCACCGAGCCGGTGATCGACCAGCCCACCAGCTTGATAACAATCAGCACCATGGCGGTGGCTACCGCGGCATGGGTCGCGCGGCGCATCAGCTGTTCGTTTATT
>JBATGO010000287.1:0-1574 GCA_049665845.1 Pseudomonadales bacterium
GCAGCATCATTTTTTTGCAGGTCCGGCTTGAGTTCCTGTGGTGTTGTGGATGTCTGGCAAGCATTCGATGACGGCGAGGGCGGCACGAACTGGGAGCAAATTAATACGCTAACGGGTTCTGATGACAGCTTCGCCAACGATGGTTTTGGCGAACAAATTGTTATTTCCAGCAACAACTTTTTTATCGGCGCCAGAAATCAGGCCGGGGATGGCAGGGTTTTTCTGTTCAGGCGAAGCGGAAGTTTCTTTTCAAGCGCTGATACTTTTATTGCCATCGATGCATTCGGCGTTAGCAGCAACGCGTTTGGCAGCGCACTGGCCTTCAATTCAAATCGCCTGCTGGTCGGTGCCGAATCCGATGAAGATACCGGGGCATTCTCCGGCGCCGGCTACTTTTTTGATCTCGACATTGACCTCGACGGTTACCTCAACAGTTTCGATGCTGACAGGGATGGCGACGGGATACCCGGTCCGGTAGAAGAGTTAGTCGGGCTCAATGGCAACAATGCGACCGATGGCAGCGCTGACCTTGACAATGACACTGCCAGCAACAAGCTGGAATACCAGCGCGGCAGCCAGATCAATAATAATGGCAGCGTGCCGACAACCATTGATCCGCACCAGAAAAGTTTTCTTCCCGAGAAATCATTTGATGGCATCGGCGATGTGGTAGCTGTGTCCGGCAGTTATGCGGTTATCGGCAATCGTCGTGACAATGAAGCCGGAGAAGGTGCTGGCGCTGCCTGGGTTTATAAAAAGGTCGACGGTGAATGGCAGCCGATGCAAAAACTGTTGCCCGATGCCGGCGATTATGAATCGTTCGGCTGGAGCGTTGCGATTGACGGCGAGACAATTGCGGTTGGTGCGCCGCAGCAGAGCGAAGTGTTCGAGCAAGGCGGCGTCTACCTGTTTGGTCTCTCCGGGGGTATATGGGAATCCCTGGCCTGGCTATCCGATGAGCTTGCCAGCGATTCCGCCGGGCAGGGTGCCAGCGTAGCGTTGCGTAACGGTACGCTGGTCGTCGGCGCGCCGGGTGCAGCCAGTTCTGCCGCGAGCGGTTCAATAAATCGCGCGGGGCAGGTTTACGTTTATACGGGTTCTGGTGATAGCTGGAGCCAGCAGGCCGTGCTTGAGGCTTTTGGCCCCGGTGTTTCACCGCAGCAGTTCAGCGGGTTTGCGGAATCAGTCGCGTTTTCCGGCGAGTATGTAGTCACGGGTGCACAAGGCAACGATGCGCTGGGTAGCAACGCCGGGCAGGCCTACGTATTCGAGCGCACGGGAACCACCTGGTCGACACCAACGCTTCTGGGTTCCGCGTCGCTGTTTTTGGTAGCAGGCGATAACTTTGGATCAGCTGTTGCCGCAGATGCGCAGTCCATCGCAATCAGGTCCGACCGCAACGAGGGCACCCTGTATCTTTTTGACAAACAGGGTGGCGGCTGGTCATTAACGAACACGCTCCAGAGTCCCATACCCGCATTCGAGGGTGATTTTGGCGTATCTCTGTCCATGTCGTATCCCGATTTGCTGGCAGGTTCGGATGACAGTTTCTCTGGTCTCACAGGGGCAGGGCG
>JBATGO010000288.1:0-7578 GCA_049665845.1 Pseudomonadales bacterium
AGATAATCCTCTTCCAGCTCGTCAGCCTCTTCCAGAGAATCGAAACCTTCGCGAACTATTACGTGGCAGGTCGTGCAGGCACAGGATTTTTCACAGGCATGTTCAATGTCAACATCATGTTGCAAAAGCGCATCGCAAATGCTGATACCCTGCTCGACTTCAAAGGCCGTGCCATCAGGCGCCAAATCTGCATGTGGTAAAACAATTATCTGCGGCAAGGCAATATTCCTTCAAAAAATAGCTAGCAAAAAACCTTTATGACGCTGCGAAATCATCGACATGCCTGCCCTGTAGGGCTCTCGCGATACTCTTGTTCATACGTCTTGCAGCAAATTCTTCGGTGCGGTGACCCAGCCTGGCGATCGCATCGCTGATCGTCGCTACGTTATCGCCGCCTACGCTCTGCTGCAAGTGCAACAGCGCCTGGTCGACAAGCGCGCGCTCTTCACCCGACAGCAAATCAGCATCCTGCTCCAAAGCCGCGCGCACGGCGCTGAGCAAGGCCTCGCCTTCCACACGCTGCTCGATCAGCGCGCGCTGGTTTTTGTCGTCTCCCGCATGCTCATAGGAATCGCGCAGCATGCGGGTGATTTGCGATTCGTCGAGACCATAGGATGGCTGTATCCTGACACTGCTTACTGTACCGGTACTTTCTTCCTGTGCGCTGACCTCCAGCATACCGTTTGCGTCTACTGCAAAGGTAACTTTTATTCGCGCCGCCCCCGCAACCATTGGCGGAATGCCGCGCAGTTCAAAACGTGCCAGCGAACGGCAATCTGCCACCGCCTCGCGCTCACCCTGCAAAACATGCAGCAGCAGTGCGGTCTGGCCATCCTTGTAAGTGGTAAATTCCTGCGCGCGGGTGCAGGGTATCGCGGTGTTGCGATGAATAATTTTCTCGACCAGCCCGCCCATGGTTTCTATACCCAGCGATAGCGGTAAAACGTCGAGCAGTAACAGGTCTCTGTCCTGCTTGTTGCCTGCCAGCCGATCGGCGTGTAATGCTGCGCCAATCGCGACCACCTGATCCGGATCGACATCCAGCCTCGGCGCCTTGCCAAACAAGCCCTGTACTTTGTCGCGCACCAGCGGCACGCGTGTTGAGCCGCCCACCAGAACGATGTCGGCGATATCATCTGCGACCAGTCCGGCATCAGACAGGCAGCAGCGACAGGCAGCGAGTGATTTTTCAACCAGCGGCATTACAAGTTTTTCGAAGGTATCGCGGCGAAGCTGCCCCGACCAGGTTATCGCCCCGCAGTCCAGCGCGAGCGCTGTGGACCTGTTTTCGGTAAGCGCCTGTTTCGCTGCACGCGCATCGATGGCCAGTTCACGCAGCTTCGATGCGCCGAGACCTGCTGCGCTGGCACCGGCTTCAGCCAGCACCCAGTCAACAATGGCACGGTCAAAGTCATCGCCGCCCAGCGCCGCGTCGCCGCCGGTGGCCAGCACTTCAAAAACGCCCTCGCTGAGCTGCAAAATCGAAATATCGAAGGTGCCGCCACCGAGATCATAGACCGCGATATAACGGTCATCGGCTTTATCGAGACCGTAGGCGACTGCCGCGGCGGTAGGCTCGCTGATCAGGCGCAGAACATTTACGCCGGCAAGCCTTGCGGCATCGCGCGTTGCCTGGCGCTGCGAATCATCGAAATAGGCGGGCACAGTAATCACCACGCCCTGCAATGGGCCACCGAGAGCGTTTTCCGCACGCGCGACAAGTTCGCCGAGTACTGCCGCCGACGCCTCGATCGCGGTTACCGCTCCCGCGGCGGTTTCCACCGCAACCACATGGCCCTGCGCAACGCCATGTTCGCCACCATTACTTGTCGAAGCGAGTTCGATAAACTGGTAATCGCTACCTGCAATATCTTCCTTACCGCGCCCGAGCCAACGCTTGAACGAAGCCAATGTATTTTCAGGCTCCGCAATTGCACGCGCCTGGGCCAAAGCGCCGACCAGGCGGTTACCATCCGCTGCGTAATGCACCACCGACGGAAGTAACGCAGCGCCGGCCTCGTCGGCGATCACGCACACTTTGCCACCATTGAGCACAGTAGCAATCAATGAGTTCGTTGTACCCAGGTCGATGCCAGCTGCACGCTTTCGCTCGTGCGGCATCGGCGACTGCCCGGGTTCTGATATTTGTAATAAAGCCAACTGCACTAACCCTGGTTGTGTATGGCCGCATGCGCGGCCTGCAATTCTTCGAGCAATTTCTGGTAAAAGCGCATTCTGCTGATGAGTGAAAACAGCGCAGCGTGCATGGTATCGACCTTCTCACCCTGCCCCGCAGGTGTACCGGCAAAATCCTGTTGCGCGCATTTGAAAGCGGCCTTTACCTTAATTTCTAGCGCTTGCAACGCGCCAACATCGCGCGCCATGCGAGCCGCTTCCAGCTCCTCGCGCAGCGCCATTTGCTGCATCAGGAATTCGGTGTTGCGCTCGGTGTGGGACTGTGCATTGGTCTCTACGCCCTGCTGCTCGAGCAGGTAAATCGCGCGTCGCACCGGGTCCTGCAGCGTTGCCTGTGCCGAGTTGATCTGTGCGCTTAGCTGTGCAGCGAGGCGCTGCTCCTGCGGCGCCCTGCTGGCGTAACGATCGGGGTGATATTCGCGTTGAAGCTTGCGGGCGTTGCTTTTCAGCGTTGCTACATCGAGATCAAAACGCGGGGGAACGCCAAGCAGGCGAAAATAATTGTGCTCGACCTGCACGAACGTGTCAGGCCTGGACGGTAAAGCTTTCGCCGCAACCGCATTCACCTGCAGCATTGGGGTTCCTGAATTCAAAACCCTCGTTCAGGCCGTCTTTAACGAAATCCATCTCGGTGCCATCGATATAAACCAGGCTCTTGGGGTCGACCACGAGTTTGACGCCCTCCTGCTCGAACACTTCATCGCTGGCTTCGACTTCGTCGACAAATTCAAGTACATAGGCCATACCGGAGCAGCCGGTGGTTTTAACGCCCACGCGTATTCCCAGCCCCTTGCCGCGCTGTTCCAGCTGGCTTCGTACATGCTGTACAGCCTTTTCGGTCATGCTGATTGCCACTACCACATACTCCTGTACTTGCTCCTGGCTTGCTGTTGCTAACTGGCTGCTTTTGCCTCGGCTTGCACAGCAGTGGCGGCCTTGCCGCGCAGGTCGCTGATAGCCGCCTTGATCGCGTCTTCTGCCAGCACCGAACAGTGGATTTTCACTGGCGGCAGGGCAAGTTCCTCGGCGATCTGCGTATTCTTGATCTGCTGCGCTTCGTCCAGGGTTTTACCCTTGACCCACTCTGTCAACAGGGAGCTCGATGCAATCGCCGAACCGCAACCATAGGTTTTAAATTTGGCGTCTTCGATCACGCCTTCACCGTTAACCTTGATTTGCAGGCGCATCACGTCACCGCAGGCGGGCGCGCCAACCATACCCGTGCCCACCGTCGCGTCGCTGGTATCGAGCTTGCCTACATTCCTTGGATTCTCGTAGTGATCGAGAACTTTTTCACCGTATGACATGGTTTACCACCTCTGTTTACTGTTCATTGCTTTCAATTGTTACGCTCACTTGCTGCTTTTCATTCTTTGCTACTTTTCAATCGTTACTGCTTTCGTTCATTGCTGTTGTTCGTTCATTGCTGTTGTTCGTTCACTGCTGTTGTTCGCTCTGCGCTAATTGCTTACATCAAGCGCCGCTAATACTTCGACAACAAACGACGTTACTAGTGCGCCGCCCACTGCACGGAATCCAGGTCGATCCCGTCTTTGTACATATCCCACAACGGCGACAATTCGCGCAGCTTTTCCACCGCTGCGCGCACCTTTTCTATCGTGAAGTCGATGTCGGCCAGGGTTGTAAAACGGCCGATGCTGAAGCGCAGCGAACTGTGGGCAAGTTCGTCGCTGCGACCCAGCGCACGCAATACGTAAGAAGGTTCTAGGCTGGCCGACGTGCAGGCCGAACCCGAAGACAGCGCCAGGTCTTTCAGCGCCATAATCAGCGACTCGCCTTCTACAAAATTGAAGCTGACGTTTAGCGCGCCGGGCAGGCGGTGATCAGGGTGACCGTTCAGGTACACCTCTTCCATGTCCTTGAAGCCATCCCAAAGGCGCTTGCGCAACGCGGTTATACGCTCGTTATCGGCACCCATATCCAGTTTGGCAATGCGCGCGGCCTCGCCGAACCCGACGATCTGGTGAGTTGGCAGGGTGCCCGAACGCATACCGCGTTCATGACCGCCGCCGTGCATTTGCGCTTCAATACGCACACGCGGTTTGCGACGCACGTAGAGCGCGCCTATACCTTTCGGCCCATACATCTTGTGCGCAGATATCGAGAGCAGGTCGATGTTCATCGCCTCCACATCGACCGGGATTTTACCGACCGACTGTGCGCCGTCGACGTGGAAAATTATTTTGCGCGTGCGGGTCATTTCACCAATCGAGGCTATGTTGTTGATCACGCCAATTTCATTGTTCGCGTGCATGATGGAAACCAGGATTGTGTCTTCACGCAATGCCGCTGCCACTGCCTCGGGCGTTGTGATGCCAAATTCATCGGGCTTGAGGTAAGTTACTTCAAATCCTTCGCGCTCGAGCTGGCGACAGGTGTCGAGCACCGCCTTGTGTTCGATAGACGAAGTGACAATATGCTTGCCCTTACCTGAATAAAAATGCGCCGCGCCCTTGATTGCGAGGTTATCGGATTCAGTAGCACCGGAGGTCCAGACAATTTCGCGCGGGTCGGCATTGATCAGGTCAGCAACGTTCGCGCGCGCGTCCTCAATCGCCTCTTCAGCGCGCCAGCCAAACTGGTGCGAGCGAGAAGCCGCATTGCCGAAATTGCCGCTGCTGGTTAAGCAGTCCATCATCTTTTGCGCCACACGCTCATCGACGGGTGTGGTGGCCAGATAATCAAGATAGATCGGTGATGTCATTTCAATTGCTACCTTTTTAAAACTTGCTACTTAAGCCCTGTTACTTAAACCCTGATGCCTAACCCTTGATACGTATAAATCGTGCTAACAGTGCACGCCGGCCCAAAACATCAAGCCTCGTTACCAGCGGCGTTACCAGCGGCAATGCGCAGCACCTGTTCTTCGTTCGGGTCCTGCACGCGGTTTGCCATTTGCTGCCTTGCCGAAGCCTGCTGGATATCCTGGCGTGCCACCAGGTCGGCCAGCGAGATGCCATCGAGAAAGCCGTGTATCTGGCGGGTAAGATCGTCCCACAGGTGATGGGTCAGGCAAGTGTGCCCGTCCTGGCAATCGCTCTTGCCCGAACAATTCGTCGCATCGACACCCTCGTCTACCGCCTGGATGATCTCGGCCACAGACAACTCCGCGGTGCTGCGCGCCAACGCATACCCCCCGCCCGGACCACGCGAACTGCTCACCAGCTCATTACGCCTGAGCTTGGCAAACAGCTGTTCGAGATACGCCAGCGACAGATCCTGGCGCTCGGCAATTTCGGCCAGCCGCACGGGCCCTGCATCGCTGTGCATGGCTAAATCGAGCATCGCGGTGACCGCGTACCGGCCTTTCGTGGTCAATCGCATAGGCTTGTGTTTTCACCCATATAAATCAATAAGTTGGAGGGCCCTAGACGGTATGTGAACAGCCCTGAAACAGCCTGATTATGATAAGCCCTACTATTTTAGTCAAGTATTTAATTGACTGTTTTAGTTGGTTAAATTAATCGAGCGAACCACGTGAAAAGCTGTTGATGCCGGTTTGCGGCCCGCCCCTTTTGCGCATCCCGGTGGCAAATACCTGCCTCACCGCCAAAACATTGACAAATGCCAGCCGCCTATCCCTGTCTATCGACATAACTCATTGTTTTATATCGTAATATAGCTTCCGGCACAGGGCTTGCAGGTACCCGCCTGTTGCACACACGCCGGGCTTCCGGCAAACAACAGCGAGCAAGTCATGTCCCCGCCGACCAGCCCTGCACCACAAGCGAATCCCGCGCCTTCTGCACGCAGCGATGACGCGGCGGTATCACGCGCCGACAGGGAAGGCCTGCAGGCCACCTTCGAGCTGTTCAATCGTATGTCGGACAACCTGTCCGAGTCCTACCGTGCGCTGGAAGCACAGGTCGCCGCACTGAACGATGAACTCGACCGGGTCAACCGCCAGCGCGAAATCGAGGCGCAGGATCGCGAGCAGGTATCGTCGCGGCTGAGCAACCTGCTCGACCTGTTACCCGGTGGCGTGATTGTGCTCGATCGCTGGGGTGTGGTCGCGCAGGCGAATCCCGCGGCGCAAGAATTGCTCGAGCGCACGCTGCCTGGTCGCAAATGGGTCGAGCTGATTGCCGAGTGCTTTGCGCCGCGCAAGGATGACTGGCACGAAATCTCGTTGAAGAACGGTAAACGCGTAAGCCTTGCTACGCGCTCGCTGCAGGTTGAAACCGGGCAGATTATTTTGCTTACCGACCAGACCGAAACGCGGCGCTTGCAGGAACAGGTCAGTCGCAACGAGCGCCTGTCGGCATTGGGCAAAATGGTTTCGGCGTTGGCCCACCAGATTCGCACCCCGCTCTCTGCCGCGATGCTCTATGCCGGTCACCTCGCCGAGCGTGAACTCGACGCAGAACAAACCCAACGCTTTTCCGAAAAGATCCTGTCGCGCCTGAACAACCTGGAGCGCCAGGTCAGCGACATGCTGGTATTCGCCAGCGGCGATGTACGTCTCAGCGATTCAGCGCCAGTGTCAGAAATTCTGCAGGAAGTGCAGCAGGCAGCAGACGTAGTACTTGAAGGCAACCGTGTAAAACTGGAACTGCAGGCCGACCATGCGGGCTGCAAAATCATATGCAACAGGCAAACTATGGTTGGCGCGCTCGGCAACCTTGTGAACAACGCCGCACAGGCCTCGAAAGAGGGATCAACGATATGCCTGCGCAGTGAAGCGCGTGACCGTGAGCTGGTCATTACGATTACCGATAGCGGCGAAGGCATCGACGATGAAGTAATGACAAGGCTGCAAGGCGGCGAAGCCTTTGTGAGCACCAAGGCACAGGGTACCGGGCTGGGGCTCGCCGTGGTGCGCGCGGTGGTAAAAGCCCACCAGGGTCGCTTCGATCTCGCGTCGAAAAAAGGCGAAGGCACCATCGCAACGATCCAGCTGCCGTGCTTTCACTAGCACTTTTTGCCGGCACTCTTTATGAATGCTTTCACCGGCACTTTTCACTGGCACGTTTTACCTGCGCTACGCACTTTTGAAACCCGCCAAACTAAACCAGTCGCAAATTCCTGAACAAAAATACTATGAATACAGTCGCAGAACAGCAAAGCGAATCGCGTGGTAGCCGCGCTGGACTTCTAATGCAGGCGCGCGCGATGGTAGTGGAAGACGACAGTGCGTTGCTCGAAGCGATTGTCGATACACTTGAACTGTCGGGTTGCGAAGTCGTTACCGCCACGTCTGCAGAACAGGCATTGCAAAAGCTTGCAGAGTGCGCAGTCGATATCGTGATCAGTGATGTGAATATGCGCGGCATGGACGGCCACCAGTTACTCGGCGAAATCAAGCGCAGTAAACCGCACCTGCCCGTGGTATTGATCACCGCTTATGGCAGTATCCAGCAC
>JBATGO010000289.1:0-4610 GCA_049665845.1 Pseudomonadales bacterium
ATTCCTCTGGTACCACTTCCTGCGCGACCAGTTCGTTCTTGACCCGTTCGGGGTCGGCCGCTTCCCTGTCAATTTTGTTAATCGCGACAACCATCGGCACTTCCGCTGCCCTCGCGTGCTGGATGGCCTCAATGGTTTGCGGCATCACACCATCGTCGGCGGCAACCACCAGCACCACTATGTCGGTGCACCTGGCCCCACGTGCGCGCATCGCGGTGAACGCGGCGTGCCCGGGCGTATCGAGAAAAGTGATGGTGCCTATATCAGTATCAACCTGGTAGGCGCCGATATGCTGCGTGATACCCCCGGCCTCACCGCTGGCAACGCGTGCCTCGCGTATGTAGTCGAGCAGCGAAGTCTTGCCGTGATCGACGTGGCCCATGACCGTAACAACCGGCGGCCTCGGCGCGGCGGCATGCTGTTCCTCACCGATTGCAGCTTCCAACGCTGCGAGCAGCTCGTCTTCGGGCATATCGTCGCTGACGATGCGATAATTGTGCCCGAGTTCTTCAATGACAAGTATTGCGGTTTCCTGGTCAAGGGGCTGGTTTACATTGGCCATCACGCCAAGCTTCATCAACTCCCTGATCAGTATGTTCGCTTTTACTGCGAGCTGCTGCGCCAGGTTGCCGACATTAATTGATCCGCCGAGTTCTACTTCGCGCACGATCTCATTGGTTGGAATCGTGAATTCCTGCTTGTTAATCGCCTGCAATACGCGCTGGCTGGTGAGGCCACGCGCGCGGCTCTCCTCGCCAAAAAAATCGTCTGAGCGAAAGCCACTGCGCGACTTGTTGCGCTGCTTGGCAGTCTTGCGGCGGCCGGGTTTTTTCTTGCCCTCGTCGTCCCTGAGTTTTTCTCCGGGAGATGCGCGCAGGTGTTTGGGGCCAGTGCGCTCGCGATCTGCCTGCAGGACTTTGGCCGTTTCTTCTGCCTTGGCTCTCGCGCTCTCTTCGGCTTTGGACTTGACCAACGCATCGCGACGCGCCTTCTCGGTGGCTTCCTGCTCCTTGCGCTTGGCTGCCGCTCGTCGACGCAGTTCTTCCACGTCAAATGGATCGACACGTTTTGCTGTAACTTCCGGTGCGGCGCTCTCGCCTTCCGCATGCTCTTCATTCGCAGCGCCGCCAGCTTCCAAGGCCTCTGCCGCGATATTGAGCTCCTGCGCTTCAGCTTCCGGCGCTTCCAGCTCCTGCGCATCTTCGCGCTTTACATAGGTGCGGCGCTTGCGCACTTCCACCGCAACCGTTTTCTTGCCTTGCGCGCCGCTGGTTTTGACCGTGCCGATTGTGCGGCGTTTCAGGGTGATGCGTTTGGGCGCGGCGGTGCTTGCGCCGTGGTTGTTCTTCAGGTGCAGTAGCAGGCGCTGCTTGTCAGCGTCGGAGACAATCTGCTCCGGCGAGGCGTGGTCAAGCCCCGCGTCTTTCATCTGGGCGAGCAGACGATCGACGGTGGCCCCAACTGTTTTCGCGAGTTGACTGACTGTTACATCCGCCATATATGTTCTCCTGTTCCTGCTATAAGCGCGGTACTTTGCGCTATCCTGGGAGCTGCATGGAAAGCCGCCGCTTTATCTTTGCCGCAAACAACTGCCGGCGCTGCTGCCCTTGATACTGAGTGCTTGTACGCGTATATCAATTGTCACCGGAATGCATTACTGCTCTGCCGTGACCTCTGCCTCGGCTTCCGCGAACCAGGGCTCGCGCGCTTTCATGATTAACTGGCCAGCGCGCTCCTGGTCGAGCTCTTCGATATCGATCAACTCTTCGATCGACTGTTCAGCCAGATCTTCCATGGTCACAATGCCCTTGCTGGCGAGCACGTAGGCGAGGTGTCGATCCATCCCCTCCATATTCAACAGGTCTTCGGCCGGCTCGCTGCCCTCGAGTCTTTCTTCAGAGGCCAGCTCGCTGGTAAGCAGTGCGTCTTTCGCGCGCGCGCGCAGTTCATCTGCGATATCCTGGTCAAAGCCTTCAATCGTAACCATTTCTTCCAGCGGCACATAAGCGACCTCCTCAACAGAAGTAAAACCCTCTTCTGCGAGTACCAGTGCAACGTCTTCGTCGACATCAAGCGCTTTCATAAACATTTCAACGCGACGGCCAGCTTCTTCCTCACCTTTTACAGTGGCTTCCTCGTTGCTCATGACGTTGATCTTCCAGCCGGTGAGCTGGCTTGCAAGGCGCACGTTTTGCCCGCCGCGGCCAATTGCCTGGGCGAGGTTATCTTCGGCGACAGCAACGTCCATTGACATGGTGTCCTCGTCGACGATCAGCGATTCAACTTCAGCAGGTGACAATGCGTTGATAGCAAGCTGCGCCGGGTTGTCGTCCCACAAAATAATATCGACGCGCTCATTTGCCAGCTCGCCCGACACTGCCTGCACACGCGATCCACGCATTCCCACACAGGCGCCGATCGGATCGATACGCCCGTCGTTGGTTTTGACAGCAATTTTCGCGCGCGAACCGGGATCACGCGCTGCGGCGCGAATTTCGATAACTTCCTCGGATATTTCCGGCACTTCGATTTTGAACAACTCGATCAACATACCGTTACTGGCACGGCTGAGAATCAGTTGCGGGCCGCGCACGTCCTCGCGAATTTCATGCAGGATCGCTCGCACGCGATCGCCAACCCGGAACGCTTCACGCCCGACCAGTTCCTCACGCGGCATATAGCCTTCGGCATTGTTGCCAAGATCAACAATCACTGCATCGCGGGTTACTTTTTTGACCGAGCCGTTGACCAACTGGCCTACGCGCTCGCGATATTCGTCGACAATTTGCGCGCGCTCTGCTTCGCGCACGCGCTGCACAATGACCTGCTTGGCCGTTTGCGCAGCGATACGGCCAAACTCGACATTTTCGACCTGCTCGCGATGTATATCACCGATTTGCAGGGAAGTATCCACCTCCGCAGCTTCTTCGGTGGTCAGTTCGGTACCGAGAATTGCCAGGTGATCATCCGGCACAACCATCCAGACGCGATGCGTGATGTAATCACCTGTCTCGCGGTCGATCTTCACCTCGATTTCAGACTCTTCTTCGTAGCGTTTCTTGGTCGCGGTCGCCAGCGCCAACTCAATTGCTTCGAAAATAATGTCGCGGTCGACACCTTTCTCATTTGATACCGCATCCACGACGAGCAAAATTTCTTTGTTCATTGCTTTCCTCGATCACTCCAAAACGATTGAGCTATAACACCTGATCTTTCGAACCGACTGTCAATCCAACCGCAAACTTGCCAGAAAATCATTTATCAAATTCAGGCACCAACTGGCCGCTATCTATTGCTTCAAAAGGCAACAAGTACTCTGTATCGCCCTCTACCAGCGCCAGCTCCCGATGTTCCAGGTCGACGGCGCTGACTATTCCCTTGATGCGTTTGCGCCCTTCAAAGGCATAACGCAGCTTCACTTTCACGATATATCCTTCGAAACCGCAGTACTGCTCCAGCGTGAAAAAAGGCCTTGCCATACCCGGCGAAGAAACCTCCAGTCGATAACCGCTGTTTATCAAATCCTCGGCATCTAGCAACACAGACAACTGCCTGCTGATACCCGCGCAATCATCGACATTCACCCCGTTGGGCCCGTCGATATAGATACGCAGCAAACCGGTTTGCGAGCCTGTCTGGTACTGCAGGCCCCATAACAGCAGGCCCGCTTCCTCGACCACCGGCCTGACGATGTCCTGTAACCTGTCTTGCAGCGCCACTTCCACGTTCCATTTGCTGGCTGCGTTGTAAAACAGCCACTTGGTATCTAACACATTCGCCATGGCGCATATTCGAGCCAAATCGCGAAAACAAAAAACCCCTGCGTGCAGGGGTTTTTCCAGAATCCTCAGGCTTTAACACACGGCGCTCCCACGGGAGCCCACCAAACCTGTTGCGCCGCTCTGCTGTCTTGTCTGACCTCAACACAAATCGCGTAAGCTTGCGATATGCTGCCGGTGCAGACTTGCAGTGACTTGAGACCCTTTTGTGGTTAAATAATCCACAACTTTTGTCTCACAGCCGCGCCAGGTGCCGTGTGCGACGCTCAAGCGTCGCAGGCTTTCACAACATTGCTCACATATTGATCAATCGCCCAAGCTAGCCAAAAAAATTACCCTAATAAACACCGCATTTCCCTATGCGCGACCCCGGACGGTGCAAGCCCGGCCAGAGCGGAGCGGATTATAGGGAGCGGCATGCAGAAGGTCAATCGGTGGCGCAGGCAATATAACCTGCCAGCACTTAACGCTGCGGCTGCGGAGACTTTCGTTCCGCAACCGCTGCGAGCGGGTGACCTGGAGCGAGAAATGCTGAGTTAACTGCTTGTTGGTGCCGAAGGCGGGACTTGAACCCGCACGAGCATAGCCCACTACCCCCTCAAGATAGCGTGTCTACCAATTCCACCACTTCGGCATAAAAAGTTCGGGGCGCGGCTGCACACCCGTGTTGATTTCGCACGCTATTGCGGTATCGAGTCGACGATATCCAGCGGCACTTCGTCCGCGGCAATCGGCGCTTCACCCGCCGCTTCAAGCGCATTAAGATGTGCCTCGATATCCGCTTGCGCATCGTCCGCAGCCGCATCGCCAGCCGCGACGTTCACGATCCCG
>JBATGO010000290.1:0-2824 GCA_049665845.1 Pseudomonadales bacterium
GTCTCCTACAAGGGCCCGCTGGAGAATGACGGCATCCGCGTCGGTGAGTACTTTATGGAAGAATTATTCGAGGCGCTGGACCAGGGCGACAACCTGCTGGCGGCGTTTGAACTTGCCACAGAGAAGACCGAGATCTTCACGCGCAGCGCCGATGGTGCAGCGATTAACGGCGAGTTCCTCGACACCGCCGTGCAGCACCCGCTGATCTGCGATAACAGCGACGGGCAGGGCAGCAACACCATCGAAGATGCGATCACGTCCAGCACAGTTGATGGCAACTACGCGAAAACGCTTTTCCTCGGCACCTCGGTGCAGAGCAGCACCAACTCGCTGGCGGTACCGGCGGCGGTGATCCGCACTACGCCGACAATCATACTCAATGCCGGTGGTGCAGCAATTGATACTACTGTCGATCTTTTCCTCGAGGCCAATGACAACGCCGAAGTGGCAGTGGCTTATGTCGAGATCCGCGCACCGGCCACCACGCTGCAAGGCGGTGATCTCAGCGGCAGTGGCGTGACCGAACAGCTTGAAGCCGATGCGCTTACGCGCCAGTTCCTGAATGCGCCGGGCACGGCAGGTTGTGCAGCGAATGAGTTTTGCCGCAGCGAGGCGACCTTTACTGCGCCGGGTACCTACGAGATTTACTACTACGTGGAAGATGCGCAGACCGGTGCGCTGTCGCCCGCAGCGCGCTCGCTGGTGTACAAGCGCAAGGGCAGTGAAGTGGCGCCGGCGGCCTTCGATATAAGCTTGCCTGCCAACACCGCAACGATTGATACCAGTGCGACAATTTTCCAGTGGCAGGCCAGCGCGGATGCCGATGGCCTCAGCTACACGCTGACGCTCTGCGAAGATATAGCGTTAAGCGTGAACTGCCGCCTGTTCGAGGAACTGCCGCATACCTTCAGGGCGGTCGCAGACTTGCAGGATACAACCACCTACTACTGGAACGTGACCGCGATCGACAGCTTCGGTGCCAGCACCACCAGTTCCAGCACGTTCAGCTTCACGGTGACGCTCGATACCAATAATGTCATAGGTGTTGTTGAAGGTTTTGTGCAAAGCAGCAGCGACTTCAGCCTGCTCAGCAACCACAGCGTGCTGCGCACCGATGCCGGTGTGCCGATCGAGTTTGTCGCCGCTACCACCGATAATGGTACCAGCGCGTACGTGCTGTTAACACTGGCCGGAGTGGCGACGATTGAAGCAAATGTCAGCGGCTACCAGGTAGCGTCAAAGTCAGCGACCGTACCACCTAACCAGAGTGTGCAGCTGAACTTCGCATTACAACCGGATGGCCCCGACACCGATGGCGACGGCATCCCCGATGCGACCGACCCGGATGATGACAATGACGGTATGCCGGATACATTCGAGACGGCCAACGGCCTTGACCCGCTGGATGCGCTGGATGCCTTGCTCGACCCGGACAACGACGGGCTCGATAATCTCGGCGAGTACAACGCCGGTACGTTGATTAATAACCCCGACACCGACAGCGACAATATGCCCGATGGTTGGGAAGTACAAAACAGTCTGGATCCGCTGGTCGATGACAGTGGCCTGAATCCGGACGGTGATGACTTTAGCAACGCCGAGGAGTACCTCGCGGGTACCGATCCCAATGAGGTGGACTCGTACCAGGTGCCGTTGCCGGCCTGGTCGGTGTGGGTTTTGCTTTTGCTCCTGACGCTGCATCGCCACGCAATCATTACGAAGCGGCGGGCGTTTGCCAGTTTCGAATGACAGCTTGCCAGGGTAAGACCAGGGCACGAAGTTGGTGCGCGCAGAAAAAAAATGATTGTAAAACATACGATCCCTGATAATTTTGTCAGGTTTTATTGGTTGGCAAACAGTTCCAGGCGAGGCCGCTAGCGGCAAATTACAAAAAAACATTCGCTGATTCAGAACGTTATAGCGATAACAGGCATCGCTACAGGGGAGCAGGGCTCTGTCATGAGCAAACGGGGTAGCTGGCTTGTCAGGCTGGCGACGACAAAACGCTGTGTGGCTGCATTTGCAGCACTGTTATTTGCCGCCCGGCTTACTGCCCAGCTTGCGGTGCCGACACCTTCCGTCAATGACACCGACGGAGACGGCATTCCGAATCTCATCGAGTCCGCTGCCGCTTTTCTTGATCCAGGCGTAGCGACTGACGCGACCCTTGATGAAAACACCAACGGTTTCAGTAACGTCGATGAGTACCGTCTCGGAACGTTGCTAAGCGGCTCCTCACCCCTCAACCAGCAAAATCCTCACCAGAAAGTTTTTTCCAGCGACGCGGGTGCTGGTAGCAACGTTGGACGCGCGGCCGCCTTGGATGGCGACTGGGCGGCGCTCGGTGCGCCGCTGGCAGATTGCGACGGCGGGGGAACAAACTGCGGCGCGGTTTATATCTATCGTTTCGAAGCGGGGCTTTGGCTGGAGAAGCAGGCTATTAAAGGGGCAGTGCCCGGGGAGTTCTTTGGCGCAAGTTTGGCGATGCAGGGCGACACGCTGGTGATTGGTGCGACCGAGCAGGATATCTCCGATCCGCAGCCGGGCAGTTGCTTCGAAGTCATTAATAACTGCAGTGGTGCGGCGCGAGTTTTTACTCGCAACGTGACTACAGACGTATGGAATGAATTAGAGGTATTGCGTGCCGACGATGGTGCGGCTGGTGATGAGTTTGGTGCAAGTGTGGCGATCTCCGGCAGCAGGCTGCTCATTGGTGCCCCGAGTGCGCTGGGCAACGCCGGGGCAGGCTACATTTTCGAGGGTTCGCCCGGTAGTTTCGTCCAGACAGACAAATTGCAAAGAACAGGCTCGCTCGGTTTTGGGC
>JBATGO010000291.1:0-9801 GCA_049665845.1 Pseudomonadales bacterium
CAGGTGCGACAGGCCGATAGACTTGTTAGACGCAATCGCAACCTGCGTGCCGGCTTCAATAAAATCTACGTTTGCTTCGCCAAGCGAACTGATTGATGCGCTGAGCTGTGCGATCGAGTTAACCGTGACCGCCTGCAGGCTGGCACCGAGTACCGTTTCGACGGCCGTTTCCCAGCCCGTGTCGACCTGCAGTTTTTGCAGCAGGCGCGGTGCATTCTCGAGCTGTTGCTGTACAAGCCAGCGTTTGGCGCCGCCCTCGGACTCACGTGCCGCTTCCTGCAGGGCTTCCAGCGAGGCCAGCTTGCCACGCTGCTGTTGCAGCGTGCTGCGCTCGCTATCGAGTTCATCGCCGCAAGTGCGCAGCGCGTCGCGCGCGTCGCGCAGCTCGCTGTTGCGTTTTTCTACATCACCCTGCAGTGTACTGATGGCAGATTCACAGTGCGCAACCGTCGAGCCCAGCGCGACAAGCGCCGCGGCGTTGTCTACCGACTCCAGCTCGGCGCGCTCTTTGGACAAACGCTCCATGCGGCTGCCCAATCCGGTCAGCGACTCTTCAATCTGGTCGATACGGTTGCGCTGAATCTCGGCATTCTTCTGCGGCTCGGCCGCCACCTCGTTGAATTCGTCCCAGCGTTGCTGCCAGTCGTGCATGTTTTGCTCGGCACTTTGCAGGGCAGCGCTGGACTGCGTCTCGGATTCTGCAAGCTGGGCGTGCTCGGGTTCGATAACCGACAACTCGGCGCGCCAACCGGCGAGTTTTTTGCGATCGTCTTCCAGGTGCTGGCTGCTTTCAGCAGCATTGCGTTCGGTTTCGGCAATGTCGTCCGCCAACTGTCGGGCACGCTGTTCACAATGCCCGATGGATTGTTCCAGCCGCGAAATTTCCGCACCGACGCCATAATAATTTGCCTGCACCTTGTTAAAGGCGTCAGTCTTCTCGACCTGCTCTTCGCGCAGGGATTCCATATGCGCGTCGACGCCGCGCTGTTCAGCGACCGCGGCTTCTACATCGAGTCCAAGCCTGGAAATGCGCTCGCGCTGCCCGCTGGACTTCTCGCGCAGCGACTGCCACTGCAGGCTGAGCGTTTGCGCGCGCAATTCGCGCTCTTCAGCTTTGTAGGTCTTGTATTTTTCCGCCGCAGCAGCCTGGCGCTTGAGTTTTTGCAGTTGCCGCTCGAGTTCCTCGCGCAGGTCGGTGAGGCGCTCGAGGTTTTCACGGGTGTGCCTGATGCGGGTTTCGGTTTCACGGCGACGATCCTTGTACTTGGAGATGCCGGCAGCTTCCTCGATAAATATGCGCAGTTCCTCTGGCTTGGATTCGATCAGGCGCGAAATCATGCCCTGTTCGATAATCGCGTAGCTGCGCGGGCCAAGGCCGGTGCCCAGAAAGATGTCGGTAATATCGCGGCGGCGGCACTTGGCACCATTGATGAAGTATTGCGACTGCCCATCGCGGGTAACCTTGCGCCTGATGGAGATTTCGCTGAAGGCACCGTATTCACCCTGCAGTGTGCCATTACTGTTGTCGAACACCAGTTCGATAGTGGCCTGGCCGATCGGCTTGCGCCCGGTGGAGCCGTTGAAAATAACGTCGGCCATCGATTCGCCGCGCAGGTTCTTGGCGGAAGACTCGCCCATGACCCAGCGCACCGCATCGATAATATTGGACTTACCGCAGCCATTCGGGCCAACCACCGCGACCATATTCTTGTTGAACTGCACGTTGGTCGGGTCGACAAACGACTTGAATCCAGCGAGCTTGATATTTTTCAGGCGCATCGTTTCAGTTTCGGCAGTGGGCTGGGTGTGCTGTGCGAAAACCGGCTCATTTGTTCACTTTCTGGCAGGTTTCGCTGCGGCGTAATGATGCCCTGATGTGCAAATAATGACAATGCTGAAACTAGATATTGTGGTAATAAGCTCACAATTCCGCTACAACTTGTGGATTACTCTCATCGTTGTATGCGACTTATCCACAGCGTACGTACCCACAAAACCCAAATGTCTAATCAATCCCCTTGCGGACGATTTCACTTGGCTGACTTCTCGCTGCAGTCGTTCGGTGGCTCGGTGCGATTGGCGACACATGCAAGCCTTGCGCCTTCCATGACCGTCCGGCGGCATGGACGCCGCCGGCGAGCGTACACGGATGTATTCACAGCGTGTCATGGAAGGCGCAAGGTTTGTATGGGGCGCCAGCAGTGCGAGGGTTGTTGGAAGGGCCCAGGCAGGCATGGATTGCCAGTCAAATTCCCACTATCACCCACCCACCGGCGCGTCGATAATCAACGCCACCACTTGCGCATCCGCCTCACTAGCGACCACCTCAACCTGTCGTGCAGCACTCTGCAAATCTCCCGGTTGCGCAAGCGGCTGGCCCGAAATCGACAGCCTCGCGATCACTTCAACTTGCATGCCTGCTGCAAGGCCTTGCTGCGCCATCACATCGCGTTCGCTAAGCAGGATTTTTGCCGGCAATTGCGCCAGCGTGAGCCGACGCGCCGCCAATGGTGGGCCGCCGCCCGCCAGCTTTCTGGCAAAAACAAAAACAGGTGTATCGGGCGCAAATTCGCCGGTATTCAAGCCAGCATCTAAACCGATTGAAAGTGCGATCACGGCTTGCGGTGCGTGCGTGCCCTGCAAACGCTCTGATGCAGCAGCAATGCCGCGCTCAATCATCGAGCGCTCTGCGCTGCCCGTGGGATAAACTGCCGCTGCGCGCCGCCAGGCGTCCAGCGCATCCTGCCACCGCGACTCGCTAAAGGCGCGAATCCCGGCTAGGCCCAGTGCACGCGCCTGCCCCGGGTCGATTGCCAGCGCCGCTTCCAGCCAGTTTGCCGCTTCGTCCGGAAACGCCGGTTGACCTTGCGCGACTGCTTCGAGATACAGTGTCTCCGCAAGCGCCGCCTGCACCGCCGCATCATCGGGCCGCTGCCTGATCAATTGCCGGTAGCTGTCGATGGCAGCAGGATACTGGCCGGTGCCGGCCAACACGCTGGCCTTGAGTTCGAGCAGTACCGCGTCGGGTGCGAGCGACGCGGTCTGCCGCTGCAGCGTATCGAGCAGTTCGCTGTACGCCTCGCGCCGCGAACTATCGTCGCTGGCGAACTGCATCGCCGAGAGTCTTTGCGTAACCAGGTATTGATCGAGAGCACCGAAAGAAAGGCCCGCAGGCAAATACAGCAACAGCGCCGACAATGGCAGCAGCAGCGCACTCACACCCAGAATCATCCGGCCACTGCCAGCAGGCGCAGATGCGCCAGTTGCATTAAAAGGCCACAGCAGTACCAGCGCACAGCACAGCAGCAGTACCAGCACCGCAACAAAAAATACCGGTGAGGCCTGCAAGAGTTCAATCATTTTGCGCTTCGCGATTTAACTGCGCCGCGAGCTCTACTGCATTGCCTGCACGTGTGATCCGCCAGACCAGCACGGCGCAAACTGCCATTAGTGCGACAGGTAACAACCACAGTACCGCGGTGTAAGCACTCGGCGGTGGGGAATAGAGCACAAAACTGCCGTAGCGCGCCACCATATATTCGCGAATCTGCTCGTCGCTGTAATTTTCATGCAGCAACCTGAACAATTCATTGCGCAGGTCTGCCGCAATAGGCGCATCGGAATCGGCAAGGTTCTGGTTCTGGCACTTGGGGCAGCGCAACTGGTCCAGCAAAGCGTAGTAACGCGTGCGCAACTGGGGTGCGCCGAAGCGGCGCAGTTCCTCGGCAGCCTCATTACCCTGGCCGGCCTCTGCCAGGCTCGCTGCTGCAATTCCGCCTTCATCTGCAAGCGCGGGTTGCGTCGCGCCGATCAATGCAATAAACAGCGCGAAAAAGTACGCGAGAAAAAACGCGGGCGATCGCTGCGTGTAATGATGCGATTTATTGCTGCCTGTCACTGCAGCGCGCTCCCTGTACCGGCAGGCCAAAGCGCTAACCTTTCTATCCTGTTGCGCCAGGTGCGTTCGTCCAGCACCCCGACGTGGCGGTACACAATCTTGCCGCCTGCATCGAGCACAAAAGTTTCCGGCGCGCCATACACACCCAGGTCGAGGCCAAGCTTGCCCGCTTCGTCAAACAGTGAGAGTCGATAGGGATCGCCCAGCCGCTCGAGCCAGCCCAACGCCGCGGCGCGTTCGTCCTTGTAATTCAGCCCGAAAATAACCACGCCCCGATTGGCCAGGTAATTGAGATAGGGATGTTCGGCGCGACAGGCAACGCACCAGGTCGCCCAGACATTCAGCAGAGCGGGCTCGCCCAGCAAGTCCGGCGCTTCGACCAGCCGGTCCGGATCATCCAGCGCAGGCAGCGCAAATGACGGCAGCGACTTGCCCAGCAACGCCGAGGGCAATTCAGAGGGTGTGTAACTGCCATCGCCCATGCGCTGTTGCAGCGCCAGGAATATCGTCGCCAGCACGAGAAAAAGCAGTAGCGGCAGGAACAGCTTCAGGCGCGCATTCATGCGGCCGGCTCTGCTGCAATAGGCGAAGTCGAAGCTTGCGCTACCTTGCGCATTGACTTCACGTTGCGCGAGTCCAGCACACTGAGCAGACCGCCGCAGGCCATGAACAGCGCGCCAAGCCAGACCCAGCGCACAAAAGGTTTTACGTAGATTCGCACGGCCCAGCGCTCGCTGGCGGCCTCGCTCTCGAGCGGTTCACCCAGCGAGATATACAGGTCGCGCCAGAAGCCGGCCATGATGCCCGCTTCGGTCATCACGTTTTTACCCGCGTTGTAGAGGCGCTTTTCTGCCGCCAGCTGACGCGAGCTGGCATCGCCAACCCGGCTGATCGCAAACACGCCCTGTGTTGCCTGGTAATTGGGGCCGGGCGCCGCGCGTAACTGCAAAAGGCGAAATTCGAAACCGGCGAGCTGCGTAACCTGCCCCGGGCTCATGGCCAATTCCCGTTGCTGGCTGTACACCGAGGTCAACACGATGCCGGTCGCGGTTACCGCAATGCCCATATGAGCGACCAGCATCGCCCAGTAGTTTGCTCCCAGCGATCGCCCTGCGCGGATCCCGCCGCCGCGCTGCAGCTTCTGCCAGAGATCGCGCAGCGTCATGGCGGCAAGCCACAGTGCGAGCGCAATGCCGATCGCTGCAGCAATGGAAAACCCCTGCGCGTAGCGTTTGCCCAACCACGCAGTGCACAGCAATGCCAGCAGCACACAGCCAAGCGCAAGCCAGTACCAGCTGCGCAAGACCAGCGGCGCGATACGATTGTTTTGCCAGTTCAGCCAAGGTGCAATACCCATAAAAAGTAACATCAGCACCATTAACGGCGCGAACAGCGCATTGAAATACGGCGGACCCACCGAATAGCTGCCCAGCTCCAGCGCACTCATCAATAGTGGAAACAGCGTGCCCAGCAATACCACCGCCAGCGAGAGCGCCAGAATGCAGTTATTGATCAGCAGCCACGTTTCGCGCGATAAAAACCCGAATCGCGCAGGTGCATTCAGGGTGGGCGCACGCAATGCGTAGAGCAACAGCGACCCGCCAACCACAACGCCGAGGAACATCAGGATAAACATGCCGCGCTCCGGGTCTGCCGCAAAGGCATGTACCGACACCAGGATGCCGGAGCGAACCAGGAAAGTGCCAAGCAGGCTCAATGAAAAGGCAAGGATAGCCAGCAATACGGTCCAGCTGCGAAACACGCCGCGTTTTTCGGTGGCGATCAATGAATGCAGCAACGCGGTACCGGCCAGCCAGGGCATAAACGAGGCGTTTTCGACCGGGTCCCAGAACCACCAGCCGCCCCAACCGAGTTCGTAATAGGCCCACCAGCTGCCCAGCGCGATGCCCACCGTTAGGAACGCCCATGCCAGCGCTGTCCATGGCCGTGTCCAGCGCGCCCACTGCGCGTCAAGCCGACCTTCCCAAAGCGCTGTGATTGCAAACGCGAATGCAACCGCAAAGCCCACATAGCCGGCGTACAGAATGGGCGGGTGCAGAATCAGCCCGATGTCCTGTAACAGCGGGTTGAGGTCGCGCCCCTCACCGGGCACATTCAGCAGGTTGCGTTCAAAAGGATTGGAAGTGAACACGATAAATAACAGGAAACCGACTGAAACGAAGCCGAGCACGGCCAGTATACGAGCGCGGGTCTCGGGCGGCAGCTGCCGGGTAAAAAGCGCAACCGCGAGCGTCCAGCAGGCTAGGATAAACACCCAGAGCAGTAACGATCCCTCGTGATTGCCCCACACCGCACTGAGCTTGTAACGCAGCGGTAACTCGGTGTTCGAGTGTTGGGCGACCAGTGCGAGGCTGAAATCATCGTTGGCGAATGCATAAGCAAGGCAGATGAATGCCAGCAGCAGGCAGAGCCACAGGCAGACGGCGAGGCGCTGGCCACTGTGCATAAGCAACCACTCGCCGTTGCGCGCGCCGAGCGCCGGGAGCACACTCAGGGCAATCGCCAGCGGCAGGCATAGCAGCAGCGCGAAATGGCCGATCTCGGGCAGTACTAGCGGCATCGGATGGGAGCCCGGGTGGATGCTGGTTTTTTAGCGATCATATTCCGCTGCATCCTGCGCCGGTTGTTTGCCTTCTATTGCTCGGGCAACTTCCGGCGGCATGTATTTCTCGTCGTGCTTGGCAAGCACCTGTTCGGCAACAAACACCCGGTCTGCGCGCAGCGTCCCGGTCGCCACTGCACCGGCATCCTCGGCAAACAGATCCGGCAGTATGCCCTGATAGCGAACATCGACGACCGCGCTGTAATCGGTCAGCGCAAAGGCAACCTGCAGTGACTCAGGGTCGCGATTTACCGAGCCCGGCACCACCATGCCCCCAATGCGAATCTTGCGCCCAACCGGCGCCTCGCCGGCAACCACCCTGGCCGGCTCATAGAACAGGTTGAGGTTTTCCTTCAGTGCAAAACCGGCCAACACTGCTGCAATACTTGAACCGATCACGATTACTGCAATGATGATCAGGCGTTGTCGGCGAACCGGATGCATCAGCGTTGCACCGTCTGCGCATCTGCACTCGGCCTCGCAGCAGGCGAAGCAGCAAGCCGTTTGAGTTCACTGCGGTAGCGTAGCGTCGGTTGCAGTATGCACACGGCAATCAACAACACGCTGATGGCAAAGGCAATCCAGACATAAACGCCGTGACCATCCATATGCAATAGTTGTGTGAAAGAATCGAAATACATGGCTGATGAGTTAATTGATTGTTCCGCTTGGGTAAAACTAGCCTGGATATTTTTGCGCAGCATAGTCTTTCAACCACTGGCTACGATTTTCGTTGAGCACGATCTGCACCCGAAGTTGCAGGATCACAAGCGCTATAAACAACAGGTAACATCCAACGATTGCCAGCAACAGCGGCTGCAGCATTTCGATGGCAATGGTTGAAGGCTCGGTGAACTTGATTGAGGCCGGCTGGTGCAAACTGGACCACCAGTCAACAGATTTGTAGATGATCGGAATATTAACGGTGCCAACCAGGGCAACCAGCGCCGCGGCGCGATTGCCCGAGCGCCGGTCACGGTAGGCATCGTACAGTGCAATCACCCCCATGTATAAGAAAAACAATACCAGCATCGAGGTCAGCCGCGGATCCTGCCAGACCCAGTAGGCACCCCAGGTCGGTTTGCCCCATATCGCACCGGTAACCAGGGCAAGCGCCGTGAATACCGCGCCCACCGGCGCGATGGACCGCATCACCATATCGGCCATTTTCATGCGCCAGACAATACCGATCGCTCCGGCAATCGCCATAGCATAGTAGGCAGCCAGCGCGACCACCGACACAGGTACATGCACATAGATGATGCGGAAGCTGTTGCCCTGCTTGTAGTCAGGCGGCACAAAAGCCAACCCCAGAATCCACGCAGCCCCGAATACCAGCAGTCCTGCCGCGAGTAACCATGGCGTCCATCGGTCAAGTTGCGCCAGCAACCATTTCGGCGAGCCGAGTCGATGAAACCACTGCCAGTTTGTCATTTAATTGTCCATACTCATGCGCAGCCCCGCGGCAATGGCGAGCGGTGCCAACACGACGGCAGCGCTGAGCAAGCCGCACAGCATCAACAGCGGTGCGAGGTAGGGCCAGCCGTCGACCGCAGCCTGCAATAGCGCTGCGCCGTAAATAATTACCGGTACGTAAAGCGGCAGTATCACCAGCGCGATGAGCAGGCCGCCACTCTGCAGGCTCACAGTGACGGCCGCCCCGACCGCGCCGAGAAAACTCAGTGTGCCACTGCCGATCAGCAAACTGAGCGACAGCAACAGGATATGCTCAGCAGGCACCGCGAGCATCAAGGCGAACACCGGCGCGGCAAGCACCAGAGGCAGCGCCGTAACCAGCCAGTGCGCAATGACCTTGCCAAGTACGACGAAATAAAGCGCGCCCGGCATTAACAACATTTGTTCCAGTGAACCGTCACTAAAATCCTCGCGAAACAGGTTGTCAAGCGACAGCATCATACCGAGTAACACCACCACCCAGATAACCGCTGCGGCGTCAGCAGCAATGCGCTCCCGATCCGGCCCGAGGCCCAATGTAAACAGCGTGACCACAAGCAGCGCAAACAACAATGGGTTAAGCCACGCCGACCTGCCACGAAAATATACGCGCAGGTCGCGCTGCAGGATTGCCAGCATCGGACTTCTGCTGCACGCTGAAGCATTCATGAACGATCCGGTTCCACAGCCTTTGGCACACCCTGCGCATCGCAGCGGCCAGCAGTTGCTGCATCAAGATTGAGTTCGGCCATGCCGGGAATTGCCATAGGCTGATGCGTGGTCAATAGTAAAAGACCACCGCGCTGCAGTTGAGTTGCACACAGTTGCTCGAGCATTGTCACCCCGTCGCGGTCCAGCGCAGTGGCCGGCTCATCGAGGATCCAGAGCGGCTGGCGTGCCAGCACCAGGCGCGCCAGCGCAACACGGCGCTGCTGCCCCGCGGACAGGCGCGCACAGGGTGTGTCGAGCAACTCGCCAAGACCAAATTGAGCAAGCGCATCAGCTATCGCATGCGAGGTATTCAATGCTTGCTGTGCCTGGTTGCCAAACTGCAGGTCGGCCCACCACTGCAAGTTCTCGCGCGGACTGAGCGCTGCCTTGACGCCCACTGCATGCCCGAGATACAGCAATTCGGCGCGAAAGGACTGCCCCGTGTTTCGCGTATCTGCACCGCGCCAACGCACTTCGCCACTGAATTCGCTCGTTAGGCCGGCGACGACACGCAGCAAGCTGGTCTTGCCACTGCCGTTCGCACCACTCACCCGCAACGCATCACCCGCCGCCAGGCGCTGCTCTATGCCCTCAAACAGCAGCCGCGCGCCACGCTCACAAGCGAGTGCGCGCAGCTCCAGGGTGGCTGCTTGTTCAGACAAAAACGATTACTCCATCTCGCGAGAAGGGGATCAGGGCACGTTACGCGATGCTGGCAGAGTTGAACGCAGCGTTGATCGAAACGCGCCATCGCTCCTGTCGAGCATGCTTGCCGCCAGGCCAAGTACCGGAATTATATAGTAAACTGCAACGATTCTATGTGAAGCAGTGCCGCAACAGGATCCGCCAGCCGCTGTCATGGCAGGCTCGCAGAGGCCGGCAAACCCGACCCGCAGCGTTCAACAAGCGGGTAGCCTGACCGGCGAGGTACAGCATGGTCAATCCGACTGGGTCCTCCCAGCCAAATCCATCCGGGACTGGCAGCGGCACGGCACTGCCAGGGCTGCGCTTGCGGGCAAACTCGGCGGATACCATTCGATTTTTGGCAGGCAACGCGGGCAAGCTTATTGAGGCGCGCGTTATTGATGTGCTCACGCGCGCTACAGCCCAGGGC
>JBATGO010000292.1:0-12740 GCA_049665845.1 Pseudomonadales bacterium
ATCCAGGAAGTTCAGACATGGTTCAGTGTCTATAAATCTCAAACACCCATCCAGAAAAACTCCTTACGTTTCTTAGGCTTTCGCCCACTGTTTCCCTTTTGCGCTTGCCTCATAATCGGCCGGTCCCTGGTTCGAGTCCAGGTGGGCCCACCATATCACTCTAAAATCATAGGCTTATAGCGATTGGAGCGTCCGATTTTGGGATGCTAGAGAGTCTGACTATTTCGGTCTGAGAGTCGGACGGTCTGGATATTTCCTGCTGGCCATATCCTAACGCGCCAACCTTCGGCGGCCCAGATAAATCTTCAAAATAATCAAGCGGTGTAACTGATGATGTCAGACAGGAATCGATGGCGCTTTTAGGTGCTTATGGGCTGGTTCTGCCAATTTGCGCAGTTCTACTTGACAGTACCCCATAAATACTACGAGTGGTTGCGCCTAAATAAAAATGGTAGTGATAGTGTCAGTACAAGGCTGAGTGCCGAAACTGTTATCATACCAGCAAGAATTTCCGTACCTAAGGTGGCGAACCCAACCCTACTGGTCAAAATTGAAGGGACTGCTGAGGAAACTAGGATGGCAATCCAGTAACTCGCCCAATTGTCACGTGCGACCTGTAGTGGCGAAACTTCTACCAGTAGACAAATATGACAAGCGATGAACAGGTAAAAAAGGAAATGCCACCAGACATCGTAAAAGCCATACTCTATAAATAATTGCATCATGGCTTAACTCTCCTAAATAAGCCCAAAATTAGATAGCTTGTAAACCAGCTAACCTATTTTTGAGTTTTCTCTTCAAATACCTGGTCCCGCCAGTCGGTACCCAGCTTTTCTTCAATAAATTCACGCATCAACTGTCGAATTTTTTGCGACGTCGTTACGTCTTCAAGACTGCACAACTCTTCAAACGCTGCCTTCTTTTTAGGATCAACCAAAACGGTCAATCTAGCGGTTCTTTTCTCCATTCGAATACCCCAAATAATATGTGCGTTTAATTAACATCAAATTATAACGCGAGGTATCCCACCTGTAGTTACCAAGCCCTTCCCCTGCATGGAGACTAAAAAGACACATCAAATCACTATGCACATGATATTGTATTATCATACTATGATAATAGTATATTAACTCAACGCATACGAAATATGTGTTTTATGGGCTTGAATTAATCAGGAAGGCCGGAGTGATCACGCCCCTAAATTATTCAGTTTTTTCAAAGGGTTGCAGGAAACTATGCGGATCATGCGCGGTAAATATAGGCTCTTGAGATTAAGTGGAGATGGCTTGAACGCAAAAATTTGGTCGAGCTTACAACGTCTGCCTTGGGCTTGGAGCTCGATTTTAGCCACGCTCATCCCTTCCACGTCGTTGGCTGCCGGTCTGGAAATATCGCCTATTGAGCTAACTCACCACTGGCTTGGCTACCTTTGTCTGGGGATATTTACCGGGGCATACGTTCTGGTAACACTGGAAGAGAAAATTCATCTCCGCAAATCCAAACCAGTCCTCCTCTCCGCCGGGCTGATATGGGTGCTGATTGCCGTTTTTTATCAAAGTCACGGCGACCCAGAGCTGGTGCACGAAGCAATTAACCGCGCGTTTTTGGAATACGCAGAACTCTTCTTCTTTTTGCTGGTTGGAATGACTTACATCAATGCAATGCTCGAGCGCGGAGTATTTGATGCTTTAAGAGATTTCCTGATTTCTAAAAACTTTGATTACAAAGCTTTATTTTGGCTGACGGGGGTTCTTGCCTTCCTGATATCCCCGGTCGCAGACAATTTGACGACGGCATTGATACTGTGCGCGGTTGTACTAGCGGTTGGCGTCGACAACCCACGATTCATTTCACTGGGTTGTATCAATATCGTCGTCGCCGCAAATGCAGGTGGAGCCTTTAGCCCATTTGGCGACATTACAACCCTTATGGTCTGGCAACATGGAGATATCGAATTTTCGAAGTTTTTCAGTTTGCTGGCGCCTTCAGTAGTTAATTTTGTGCTGCCAGCGCTCCTTATGCAAATTGCACTTCCAAAAGGTTCACCTCCCATACCCTCTTCCAAAGAGGTCTGCCTGCGCAGGGGTGCACTGCCGATTGTTTTCCTCTTCCTATGCACAATTGTTACTGCTGTAATCTCGCAATCACTATTGGGAATTCCTCCTGTATTTGGCATGATGCTGGGGCTTGCCTACCTGAAGATATACGGTTTTTTCCTACGCCGGAACATATCACCATTGCACCAGGATTTTACCGTTATCCATAGCGAAGATAGGGATGAAGACGATTTTGACGTCTTTGACAGCATCGCTCATGCAGAATGGGACACGCTCTTTTTCTTCTACGGGGTAGTGATGTCAGTCGCCGGGCTGGGTTTTCTAGGCTACCTGCAGTTAGTTTCTGGCACTCTTTACACAGAACTTGGCCCAACTTCAGCAAATGTCCTTGTTGGTTTACTGTCTGCAGTAGTCGACAATATTCCTGTGATGTATGCAGTTTTGACAATGCAACCAGTAATGAATGAAGCCCAATGGCTCTTGGTGGTTCTAACCGCAGGAGTTGGCGGAAGCTTGCTCTCGATCGGGTCTGCAGCAGGGGTTGCTCTAATGGGCCAGGCGCGGGGTCACTACACATTTTTATCCCACCTGAAATGGTCCCCCGTAATTGCTTTGGGCTATTTTGCCAGCATAGGAACGCACATATTCCTTAATTTTTGATTGGTACTGACAAATCAACTCACCTATTCGACGAAAATTTGCCATTTATTCTCAAGCTACTGCCCCACCCCTCTCAGTGAACACTCGCGCCCTAAGATCACGATAATGCCGCACTTATTATATCTGGCGAAAATTTGTAGCGTATATAGGCGTTTATACACTGATTCCAGCAATTTAACTTGGCAGTTCCGCTTTTGCACAGATAAATCGACTTTTTACAGATCGCTTAAGATGACCTTAAGGTTTGATAGCTATTGTGAGATCCAGAATCAACGCAAACGCATCAGACTTTTGATATGAACAATTTATCGATCAGCCACACTTCTCCCGGTACCCAACCTGGACGCGACGATTATTTATCGCCAAACACGCTGAATATACAGGCTGTAGACTTGGGCCACCCGGAGCGTGACGAGACACAAGCCTTTATTATTGAAGGCTTTGCTACCATCCACAACGCCAGCGTGCACCAATTCATGCCGAATTTAATATCCCTGAGAGACAAGAAAATCCGCGCAGTGATCGGTGTGCGCTCTGCCAAGGAGCCACTGTTTATTGAGCGGTATCTGGACTTGCCGATAGAGCAGCACGGCAGGTTGAACATCCCCCGTCAGCAAATCGCTGAAGTAGGCAATCTGGTCAGCAGTAGCCGTCACTTCACATTGCTGCTTTTTATGGTTACGGCGACCTCGCTGGACCAGGCAGGCTTTAAGGAAATGGTGTTTTGCGCAACGGGTAGAGTGGCCGACATCCTGCGGTGCGCCGGCGCATCGCCGCAGCCAATCGCGGAGGCCGATGGTGAAAGGCTTGGCGCGTCGCTTGCTGAGTGGGGTCGCTACTACGACCAGCAACCGGTCGTTATGCATCTGAATTTAGCATCTGTAGTCGCCTTGATTCAAAGTTCACCATTACTCAAGCCGATGTGCGAACGCTTCCGCGCAAGTACCAACGAAATCGTATCCCAGCTAAACGGTGATCGCTCATGAGCTGGAGTAAGTTGCTAAGTCCCACCGGCGATACGGCTCTATCGGATGGCGTACACTCGCTGGATTTTTCTGAACTGATGGCAGCTGTGAGGGCAAGAGCCGAATGGCTGACAGAACAAGCGCCGCAATGCGTCGGCCTGGATCTGGACAACGGAATAGAATGGGTAGTTTTCGATTTGGCTTGTGCTGAAGCGGGCATTCCCTGCGTACCCATTCCACGCTTTTTTTCTGCCACACAGCGCGCGCACACATTGATGTCCTCAGGGGTAGAGTTAATCGTATGCGATGCGCAATGCGGCGATGGAAAATCTACACCTTTTAACAACATAGCCTGTGTGTCTCAACGACGCCAACCTGTTGCACTGCCCCATTGCACAGCAAAAATAACGTTTACCAGCGGTTCGACTGGGCGCCCAAAAGGAGTATGCCTGTCTACTGCACAACAGCTCGCCAGCGCAAAGGCTGTTAACAAAGCACTGCATCTCTCTAAGCCTGTGCACCTGTGTCTATTGTCGCTCTCAACGCTTCTGGAAAACATCGCTGGTGTGTACGCGCCACTTTTGAGTCAGGGTACTGTGTATGTGCCCAACAGCGAATCGCTAGGCTTCTCCGGAAGCCGATTGTCTGTACCGGAAAAGCTGCTCAGATGCATCACAGATTTTAAGCCCGATACATTAATACTGGTTCCAGAACTATTGCGCGTCCTTATTGATGCAAGCTTGTCGGGATGGCGCGCGCCCAAAAGCCTGCAGTTTGTCGCGGTGGGCGGAGCACGTGTCGCACCGGCAATGCTGGAGCAGGCCTGGGCATGCGGCCTGCCCGTTTACCAGGGCTACGGCTTGTCGGAATGTGGGTCTGTCGTTTGTTTAAACACGCCCGATGATAACCGAACCGGCGCGATCGGACGGCCGCTTTCACAAATTCAAACCGAATTGCGAGATGGTGAGCTGGTCTTGTCGGGCAATACCTTCCTGGGGTATCTGGGCGACCCGGCAAGCTGGAATCAGTCACAGGTATTAACCGGTGATCTAGTGTCTCAGGACACCGACGGAATGCTCTGGTTTCACGGCCGTATCCGAAATCAAATTGTCTCGTCATTCGGGCGCAATATCAGTCCCGAGTGGCCCGAATCCGAATTACTCAGCGATGGCAGTTTCAGCCAGGCAGTGGTACTAGGTAATGACCGACCGTACTGCGTAGCGATTGTGATGCCCGCCAACCCACTCGGCGAACTCGACATCGCCAACGCGTTGAATCGGGTTAACGCACGACTGCCAGACTATGCACAAGTGAAGCAATGTCTGGTTCTGGATACACCCATGAGCAGCAGTAATCAGTTATTTACAGCCAATGGCCGCCCCAATCGCTGCGCGATTAATGGGGCATTCAGTTCGCATATTGAATCGCTCTATGCCAGGCCTGTCATGGTTTGCAGCTTCCTTCAAACGCAGGACAAAGAAAACGCGCAAACTTTTTCACCGCCTTGCAGATCCGACATAACCATACAAGCCTATGAGACAGCATTATGACTTTCTTCGAAACATTACAGCAACAAACCGAGATAGAGCAAAAATATCTTCTAAGCGCACCCATCATAAAAAAATGTTTTAGCGGTGATATTCAACTGCATGACTACGTCGCATTTCTGCAGCAAGCATATCATCATGTTAAGCACACGGTACCTCTGCTTATGCAAGTGGGAGCACGCCTCCCGGAGGAAAAAGAATGGCTGCGTAGCGCGGTTGCCGAATATATCGAAGAAGAAATAGGACATCAGGAATGGATCTTGAACGACATTGCATGTTGCGGGTTTAATAAAGAATCGGCTCGGCGCAGCAAGCCAAACTTTTCTACTGAATTGATGGTTGCCTACGCATACGACAGTGTCAATCGTATTAGCCCACTGTGCTTTTTTGGCATGGTGCACGTCCTCGAAGGTACAAGTGTCGCGATGGCAGACAAGGCGGCGCTGTCTATTGGGGAAACCCTGTCGCTCCCCAAAAATGCATTCAGCTATTTGCACTCGCACGGCTCACTTGACATTGAACATGTAAAGTTTTTCGAAAGCTTGATGAACAGGTTAACCGACGAACAAGAACAGGCTCACGTAATCCACGGTGCGCGCGCGTTCTATAGACTTTACGGCAACATGTTTCGCGAACTGATCCCCGACAACCCATTGGAAAAGGTTGCGTAACAACCGCCAACAGCTAACCGGCTGCTAGAAACCTTTTCAATATCAACAGAGAATCACGCATGAATTTCGATAACAAGCATTGCCTCATTACCGGCGCAAGTGGCGGCATCGGACAAGCGCTCGCACAAGCCCTGCACCAGGCTGGCGTTCGCTTGATTTTGACCGGTCGCGACATTGGCGAAATTCAAAAACTAAATATTGAACTTGGCGGTAAACATCAATGCCTCGTATCTGATATTGCTTCTACTCGCGGGCGAGAGGCTATTATCAAAACGATAATTAACGATACGTCGATCAACCTTATCGTACAGGCAGCAGGAACATCCAGCTTTGGTCAATTACACGACCTCTCGGCCCAGGAGCTGGAACATTCTATCGCGGTCAATCTCCTGGCCCCCATGCTTATTACACAAGGCATAGTAAAGGTACTTTCACAGCGCGGGCCGTGCACGATCGTCAACGTAGGGTCCGCGTTTGGCAGCATCGGTTTTCCCTGTTTCAGCACGTACTGCGCCGGTAAATTTGGACTTCGTGGCTTTACCGAGGCACTGCAAAGAGAATATGCGGGTACCAATATGAATGTTTGCCACTTTGCTCCGAGAGCAACCCAAACAGGGTTTAATTCTCAGGCTATTGATGAAATGAATCGTGCGCTCGGAAATGGTATCGATAGCCCCGGCGCTGTAGCCAAGGCATTTATGGCGATGCTGAAGAAGGACCAGAAACGACGCACCGTTGGCTGGCCGGAGAAGCTGCTTTGCCGCGTCAATGGCATGTTCCCGGAGCTTGTCGATAACCCGCTAAGAAAAAAGCGAAAAACTATTATTCACTTTGCAGAACAGCATATGCTGGAGGGCATTCCGTCATGAAAAAAATCGCAGCTATATTTTTAAGTATTATTGTGCTGTTTACAGCCAATACTTACGCGACCGCAGCGCAGGAGTCATCCTTGCTGGATATTCAGCACCGCTGGGCCGAAGCCAATTACCAGCTTGGCGGCGATAGTAAGATTAAAGCATTTAATCGGCTTCGCGATGATATTGACGCACTGCTAACAGCTAATCCGGATGATGCCAACCTGTTAATATGGCGCGGAATTACCCAGAGCACACTGGCTGGTGTAAAAAAGGGGCTTGGAGCACTGTCTCTGGCCAAACAGGCCAAACAGGATCTCGAGAGCGCCATGGCAATCAACGACAAAGCGCTCGAAGGCTCAGCCTATACCAGCCTCGGTACGCTTTATCACAAAGTACCTGGCTGGCCCGTCGGCTTTGGCAATGACAAAAAAGCGCGCCAAATGTTGATGTCTGCGCTGTCGATCAACCCCGATGGTATTGACCCGAACTACTTCTTCGGCGAATATCTTTATGACAAGGGAGAATACAGCGAAGCGAGGAAATATCTGCAGGTAGCCAAGCATGCGGCTCCCCGTCCAGCGCGACCAGTCGCTGACGAAGGACGCCAACACGAAATAGAATTATTACTGAAACAGGTAGAGAAAAAATTAGTAGATTAAATGCGCTTACTACTCGTCGAAGACGACCCACAATTAGGTAGAGCCATACACACCTCGTTGCGCATGAAAGGTTTCGTCGTCTGCCATGTGGACAAGGGCAAAGATGCTCTGCATGTAGTTGGCATCGGCGATTGCGACGCTGTAATACTCGATTTAGGGCTGCCGGATATTGATGGAATGGATGTTCTTAAACGTATCCGGAAATTACAACCCGACATGCCCGTATTGATTCTTACCGCGAGAAATACAACCCAAGATAAAGTCAGCGGCCTCGATTTGGGTGCTGACGACTATCTCACTAAACCTTTTGAAATGGACGAATTATTTGCCCGCTTGCGCGTTATGGGACGACATATCGGGACAAGCGTTTCGTCGGTCATCACAATCGACTCCGTATCACTCAACAGCGCGAGCTACCAACTTAGTGTCAATGATCAGGTCGTCAGTGTTTTCCGCAAAGAATTTATGGTCCTCAAAGCACTGATGGAAAATGCCGGGCGCGTGCTTTCGCGCGAGCAACTCGAATCAAAATTGTATGAATGGGGAGAAGAAGTGCACTCCAATGCGGTAGAGGTGCATATTCATCACCTTCGTAAAAAACTTCCTGCCCAATTTATCAAAACAATTCGGGGAGTAGGGTATACCGTGAAAAAATCGTGAGTATTCGCCGATTTTTAGTATTAATACTGATATCCGTTATCACCTTGGTTTCGTTCACTGCTGCCATGGCAGGCTACCGTGCTAGTGTTACCAAAGCCGGGAGAATTTTTGACCAGAATCTGGAAAGTTTTGCTCATGCTTTAAGCGCAGTCGAACCCAGGAGTCGTTCCGGCATACTAGAAACTCACAGCGATATTGCTTTTCAGATTATTGAACAGCAAGCGATCACGCTGCGAAGCATCAATGCACCCGACCGTCCCATCCAAATTTTGTGCAATGGCATTGGGGAAGAAAATTTCGCGGGGCTGCGATGGCGAACGTTTTGCTGGGACGATGCAAAAAACTCTCGCCGTATTGTCGCAGCGCAGCCGCTGGCTAATCGCATTGAATTGGCGGAGGAGTTGGCGCTATCATCACTACTACCACTACTGATCTCGACACCCCTGCTCGGCCTGATTATCACGCTGGCCATCACCCATAGTCTTTTGCCGCTTAAGAAACTTTCGTTACTGCTTCGCAATCGAGAAGCAAATGATCTACATCCGATCGTACTCCCCGGCAGCCCGCAGGAACTGCGCCCCGTAGTAAGCACAATAAACCGTTTACTTACAAAAGTGTCAATGGCATTCGAGCGAGAGAAACGCTTTGCCTCTGATGCGGCACATGAATTACGTACCCCCATCAGCATACTCCAGGTGAGTATTCATAACTTGAAGGAGCAGTACCCAGAAATATCGGACGACCTACTAAATCTACGCTACGGTGTGCAACGTATGTCGCACGTGGTTGAGCAGATTCTCTTACTGAATCGAACCCACCCTGATCACTTCAAGGCAAATTTTTCTGAAGTGGCATTATCTGATCTATGTCAAAATATCATTGCTGATTGTTATCCGATGATTGAAAAAAAACAGCAAAATATCGAACTTATGACGCGAAATGCTTCCGAATTAATGGGCGATACCTTTGCGCTATCCAGCTTATTAAGTAATTTGATTGGCAATGCCAGCAAATACACGCCCCCTGAGGGCGACATTCTAGTCAGTACTGATCGGCATGAAAGCAAAGCCCTGCTGATCGTTGAGGACTCCGGCCCCGGAATTAGCGAACATGAGCGTGAGCGCGTACTGGACCGGTTTTATCGCGTCGGCGGCGATAAAAACCCTGGCACCATAGCCGGCTGCGGCCTGGGAATGGCAATCGTTAAACAAGTGGTCGACCTGCATCATGGAGAAATTCAATTAAGTCGCTCCGCAAAGCTGGGCGGTTTACGTGTAGCCATATGCTTTCCTACACAGGATAAGGCCGCCTCATGAAACGCGTGTTTTTTATCCTGTCCATCTGGATGATAGCCGCCGAGACTCGCTGCGAAGATATTCCTGTTTTTCATATGCGTTTAAAAGAGCATCTGTTTTTTCCTTCATACCTGCAAGTGCCCGCGCACGTAAAGTTCAAGCTAATCATTGAAAATCAGGACAACACAGCGGAAGAATTTGACAGCTTCGACCTGAATCGAGAAAAAGTGCTCTTTGCGCGTAGCCTTTCCACCATTTTTATCGGCCCACTCGAACCGGGCGATTATACATTCTTTGGCGAATACAACAGTGACATTGCTCGCGGAACAATTTTAGCCACCGACAAACCACATTCGAACGGCGACCAAGAAAATATCGAGGTTAATCATGCTGATTAATACTCTATCAATGTTCCTTCATGAAATGCTACCCATTTTTTTCCTTTCATCAATGCTGGCCGCGCTACTCGAGAAAATGAAATCCCGCTTTCACATTATTGGCCTTGGCATATTGGTCGGCACATTACTCAGCATCATCATCCAGCTTTTTGTTTCACAAATAGCGCTGTTGTTCTCTGGTTTCGGGGTGGAAATTCTATTTTTCACTATTGCTTGCAGTCAAGTAGCATGTCTATCTGTACTACTTTTATTGCTCCGACATTTTGATAATCAAATGGTGGCAATACTCAGTATCGCCCTGCTGATTTTGACCATGTTTCAAGGGGGCACTGACTTCTTGATTTTCGTGAATAACTTCTGGATTCAACAGCATATTGGTCACGCTTTGCTTATTGGTATTGCCATCGGTGCCAGCATATCGCTGAGCCTGGCGGTGTTGCTATACTTTTTTCTCAATTGGTTAGCCCAGCACAACCCTCTCACGCTATATATATTTCCGGCACTTTTTGTTGCCGGCCAATTTTCCAAAGCAATCAACCTGCTCGCCCAGATCGGCATCGTCGAAAGCAATACGATGTGGTCAACAGATTTTCTACTTACAGATCGGTCTGAGTTTGCGCAGATTCTATCGAGTATGTTTGGTTACGAAGCCACCCCCATTACCGCACAGATTGCTACTTACCTTCTCACACTTACGGCCTTGCTAACGATCATTTTCATGCGTCGGGTCAGGCTGATCGCGGCATTCCATAGAAACGAGAAAAGTCCATGAGAGCGATACAACTGCTACTATTTGTTTTTCTCGGGATCATGAGCGCGCTAAAGGCAATGGCCGATGGCATGGTCGTGGACAAAGTCTATCATCCGTATGTTCTACCTTACGAGAGGGAAGTTGAGTGGCGTCTTGCGTCACACAATACTAATGAAGGTAACTTGCTAAGACAGCGCCTGGGCATTGGTCACTCGCTTACCGAGTACGTTTCTTTCGAGGGCTATCTTATTGGCGAGCGGGACGAACAAGGTGACTTTGGTTTGCGGTCTTACGAAATTGAAGCACGCTGGATGCTTACAACTCCAGGAAAATATTGGGCCGACCTCGGTTTACTATTTGAGGTTGAAAGGCAGAGTGATAAAAATAACTGGGAAGCTTCCGGAGCAGTTCTAGCCGAAAAAGAATTCGGACGCTACAGCCTGACTATGAATAGCTTCACTGCGTTTGAATGGGGCGAAGATATCGAAAGTGAATGGGAGTCAGAATTAAGACTGCAGTGGCGCTATCGCTGGATCCCACTGCTGCAACCAGCGATAGAAGTGTATAGCGGTGAAGATTTTGTGGGCATCGGCCCAGGTGCCATTGGCATTCTTCGGTTTGACGGGCAGAAACAATTGAAATGGGAAGCCGGATATATTTCAGAAGTTGCCCATGCAGGAAAAGACAACACCTTCAGAATTGCCCTGGAATTTGAGTACTAGAGACCGGAATTTTTTTGGTTCTGACAAGTTAACGAGATCAGTCGTGTGAAATCAACCGCTCCGGCTCAAGTAACCGTTCTTCTCCATTCAGCGAACGCAGTTGTCCTCAGATTACGATAATGTTTAGCGCTGATTAGATGCCGCCCTAAATTAGACAGATTTGATACCACAGCGCACACACCAAGAAACCTTTACGCTTGCCTCGCTGATTTGAATCGCCGCATTCCTCTTTCTCTGGCTCTGGTTGTTTTGTGCGATTGCTCTGCTCGGTTATTGGCATACTGATCCGTGATCGGGGAAAGCATTAGTCATTCGCTCTCGGTGTGATCCGCCCACTCCTCAACGCTTGGTCATCACGGTCAGCATGGAAGGTGTGACGCGCAAATCGCGACCGCCATGCACAAATGTTTGCTCGATCCGAAATTTGGCTAATAGGTTTTTCAGGCGTGTGTTTTTAAAGCGCATGAAACGCCACTCATACAGCGGATAAATCTTAGCCACACCGCTGGGTTTAAGAACACGCAGGAACTCAGCAACGATATCTACCAGAGCCTCTTCGTCTTCTATCCACACAAACAGCAGGTAACTGCATAGAATTTCGTCCACGCTTTGATCGTTAAAGGGCAAATTCTGGGCATTGGCAGACAGGGCTTTTGCGATTCCTGGCGGATCACTGCTGAAATTAGCACTGCCACCTGTTGCCCGGGCCAGCGCACGTTCCTTGAAACCGAATTTGATCTCTGTGCCAATCAGCGGATCTACCCCATAAAATTCAATACCTGCGTCATGACAGGCGCGGAACATGGAATCTTCAGCATAGGGTGTGTAGCCGCAACCGATATCGACCAGGCGTTGACCCTGCAGGCTCTTCAGAACTGCCTTTTTCGACTGACGTTTATAGAACACCTTGCGGTAATAAGAAAAAGAGCGGGCCGTGTGCATCATACTCACGCCTGTTCGTTGAGCTGATCGAACATAGCTATGCATGACAGCAAAGGACAAGTTCGCAATCGGCCTGCCAAGACCCCGCTCTATGAGCTTTCTGCCGCTTATCATTTGTGTGTCGCCATTTTTTGCGAGTATCTTAAATTATTACGGCAAGCTAGTTTATCCAATAAACGGACGACCTATCACAGAAGCCAAATAACTTGTTAATTGCTGCGCCTTTTCCAGCATCTTATATGAAGAGCCCAACCTGTCCAATCCCCTACCTGGACAAACCTCTTCATCCCTATAACTGCTGAGGAAATGTGCAATGACTATCAATTCTGACACCCCCATTAGAATCATCAAACGTTCCAACTGTCATAAGATAAGCCCGTCGGCAGAAGGCGAACTGACCTACGAAGTGGGTCATGAAGCCAAATCCAAGACCTTCTACATCCGTGTCACCGCCAACAGCTCCGGTGGTTTTTTCAGTCACGAGTGGATCCCTGTGGCTGAGATCGAGCGTGTCGCAGGCTCCTGCTCCGTTGACGGCTGGAAAGCCATAGAGCTA
>JBATGO010000293.1:0-3675 GCA_049665845.1 Pseudomonadales bacterium
TTATTAGTCTGGCAAACCCCTGCCTACACGAAGCGTAATGCACGCCGTACACTCACGGGCTATTGGCTCGAAATGCGATTCGCGCCGATTGCAGCAACGGCATTGCTCTTTGTGCTGTGGCAAACCCGCAGTGCGGAATGGTTCGCCTGGGCACCTTTACTGTCAATCTGGCTGCTGTCACCACTGGCCGCCTGGTGGATCAGCCAACCGCTGTTTTCCCGCGCACCGGATTTGAGTCTGGCACAACGCAGCTTCTTACGCACATCTGCGCGTCGCACCTGGCGCTACTTCGACGATTTTGTTGGCCCCGAAGACAACTGCTTACCACCGGATAATTTCCAGGAATATCCGGTGCCGCTGCTCGCCTCGCGCACCTCACCGACGAATATGGGCATGTCGCTGCTGGCCGACCTGGCCGCACATGATTTCGGTTACATCTGTAACCGGGAGTTTGTACAACGGCTGGGCAGTACCCTGGCGAGCATGGAAAAACTGGAACGCCATCGCGGCCATTTTTACAACTGGTACGACACTCGTACCCTGCAGGTTTTGCGCCCGCGATATATCTCGTCGGTCGATAGTGGCAATCTGGCCGGTAGTCTGCTCACCCTGCAGGCCGGATTACTTGAGATGAAAAATCAACCGCTACTAGCGGTCAACCCCTTCCAGGGTTTGCAGGATACCTTGCAGGTGCTAACCGAACAGTTGCCGGTTCTTTTAACCGAGCAACAGGTAGCGGGAGACCTCGCCGCTGATCTTGCCGAACACATCCAGTTTTTGCACAACCAGCTGAACACCCCACTACACACCCTGACTGTTGCCCAGCGCATATTGGAAGAGGTCTGCTGTTCAAACAAAGTACTGAAGTCAGCGCTGCCAGCGGATGCCGACATCAATGGGGAACTCCATTATTGGGCCCATGCATTCGACAAACAGGCACAGACACAGCTCGATGATCTGCAAGTGCTGGCGCCGGATCCCGGGGATTTCAGTCATATTCCGACGCTGTTGGAAATGGCCGCTAACGAGTATGCCAGGACGACAGCGGAGAAACCCGCCACCGAACGACTCGCGCTCATCGATAATCTTTTGAGTCGTTGCCGCAAACTATCGGGAATGGATTTTGAGTTTCTTTACGATAACGCACGGGACCTGCTGTCAATCGGTTACGACGTCAGCGAGCGCCGACGCGACCCCTCATGTTACGACCTGCTGGCATCGGAGGCACGCCTGGCCAGTTTTATACTCATCGCCCAGGGCCAGATTCCCCAAAAACATTGGTTTGCACTCGGTCGCCTATTAACCAGTCACGGGGGAGATGTTAGCCTGATCTCGTGGAGTGGTTCGATGTTCGAATACCTCATGCCACAGTTAATCATGCCCTGTTACGAAAACACTTTGCTTGACCACACGTTCAAGGCGGCGGTTTCACGCCAGATCGAATACGGTCGGCAACGGGCGGTGCCATGGGGGATTTCTGAATCCAGCTACAACGCCACGGATATGCACCAGGTCTATCAGTATCGCGCCTTCGGTGTGCCCGGCCTGGGATTCAAGCGCGGTCTCGGCGACGATCTGGTGATTGCGCCCTATGCCAGCGCCCTAGCCTTAATCGTGAAACCTGTGGAAGCCTGCCGCAATTTGCAAAGCCTCGCGGCGAGCGGCTTTCGTGGTGAGTACGGATTTTACGAGGCGATTGATTACACGCCGTCAAGGGTGCCACGGGGTAAAAATAACGCCATTGTGCGCTCCTTCATGGTCCACCATCAGGGCATGAGCCTGCTGTCCTTCGTGCATGTTCTGCTCAACAGCCCGATGCAGCGTCGCTTTCTCTCCGACCCGCAGATACGGGCAACGGAGTTATTACTGCAGGAACGGGTACCGAAAAAAGGAGCGACCTTACATCCCCATGTGGCCGAGGTCAGTGCCGCCGCTCGTCCAGCGATCGCAGAAGAAGGCGAGATTGTGCGCGTCTTTACCGATCCGAATCTGGCCACGCCAGAGGTACAGCTGCTTTCCAATGGTCGCTACCATGTCATGGCGAATCATGCCGGCGGCGGGTATAGCCGCTGGGGCAATATGGCCATCAGTCGTTGGCGCGAAGACGCCGCCGCTGATAACTGGGGTACCTTTATCTATCTGCGTGATCAGGACTCTGGGGATTATTGGTCCGCTGCGCACCAGCCAAGCTGTCGCAAGGCCGATCACTACGAAGCAATTTTTGTCCAGGCGCGGGCGGAGTACCGGCGCCGCGATCACGCCATCGAAGCGCACACCGAAATTACCGTTTCACCGGAAGACGATGTCGAAATCCGGCGCGTCACCCTCGCCAATCAGTCGTCGAGGGTTCGCTATATTGAGATAACCAGTTATGCGGAGGTCGTGCTGGCGCCACTGAATGCGGATCTGGCCCATCGTTCGTTTAGCAATTTGTTTGTGCAAACAACCATCCTTGCTGAAAAACAGGCAATTCTGTGCACACGCCGCCCCCGTACACCGGGTGAACAGGTGCCTTGGATGTTTCACCTGCTGTCGGCACCGGGGGCAGTAACCTACGCACCGTCCTATGAGACCGACCGCGCCCGGTTTATCGGCCGCGGTCGCACGGTTGCGAATCCCGTCGCGATGGACAGTGGTGACTCCTCAGGGCCGCTGTCGAACACTGACGGTCCGGTACTCGATCCCGTCGTGGCGATTCGTCGCACCATCACCCTGCCGGCCGACGAATCGGCTGCGGTACAGATCATCTCCGGAGTCGCAGACACTCGCGAAGCGGCACTGGCCTTAATCGACAAATATTGTGACCGCCATTTTGTTGAGCGAGCTTTTGAAATGTCGTGGTTCCAGAGCCAGGAGGTGCTGCACCACATCAATGCCAGTGAAGCTGATGCGCAGGTCTTCAGCCGCCTGGCCAGCGCCATTATCTACAGTAACCCCTTGCGTCGCGCTGTGCCGAGCATTATCGCCTGTAACCAACTGGGACAATCGGGTCTGTGGCGCTTTGGAGTTTCCGGTGATATGCCCATCATACTGATGCGCATTGGTGATGTTAACCGCATCAACCTGGTAAAACAGGTATTAAAAGCCCACGCCTACTGGCGCATGAAGGGCCTTAGCTCCGACCTTGTCATCATCAACGAAGATTTTTCCGGCTATAGGGCAGTATTGCAGGACCTGATTATCGGGCTCATGAACGCCGGACCCGATGCACAGGTCATCGACAAACCCGGAGGGGTTTTCCTGCGGCGCTCGGAGGAGCTTTCCGAAGAGGATCGGGTGCTGTTCCAATCCGTTGCCCGTGTTGTTCTCATTGCCAGCGACACACTGGTCGAGCAGCTGCAACGCCGGGCACTGAAGGAAAAACTGCCGGACCGGCTGGTTCCGACGCTGTCAACAATAAACCCGGAAGCCCATCAACCACTGGCGCCACGCAAGCGGATTTTCTGCAATGACCTGGGCGGTTTCTCCCCCGACGGACGTGAGTATGTTATCACCCTCGAACCGGGCCAGAACACACCGGCCCCCTGGGTTAACGTCATCGCCAGCCCGCACATTGGCACCGTTGTTAGTGAAGGCGGCGGTGCGTACACCTGGGTGGAAAATGCCCACGAGTTTCGTCTCACCACCTGGCACAACGATCCGATCAGCGACAGCAGCGGCGAAGCACTCTACATC
>JBATGO010000294.1:0-2695 GCA_049665845.1 Pseudomonadales bacterium
TTCGGGCAATTGTTCGTGGCGGCAGGAAAACTTCCCTGGAGCTGGTGATATCAGAAAACCCTGCAATAAAATCCAGTGGCTCTGCTATCCCTGCATACCTTATTTCCCGCTGTCGCAGGTCAATATAGACGGCATCGCCAAATTCGGGTTGAAACAGGAAGCCGTTTTTGTCGGATTCAACACCGAGCTGGAAAGCGTAGAGCAATCGTACGAGTGGTATCCACCGTTCGCCCGATTCGGCTAAAACAACTTCCATGTCGGGAATACCGAGTTGCGTTGCAGGAAAATCGCGCCTTGAAATACCAAAACCCGCAATTTCAATTTCGAGTGGTGCTGATGTCAAGTAGCGGCTGGGGATTTGCAACAGTTCGCTCTCTACGCTGCTACCCGAACGGACGGCATCCTCCGTCATCTCTGCATCGCGCTCAGTGCCCGCAACTGGTGTTTCTGCAACCACGATTGGGATTATCAGCACCAGCGCAAATACCAGCACCAGCGCCCGGGCAATAGATTTCCGGTGGAAATACATATCAATGTGCAGCACCGCGAGCAATCTGCGTGCAAATGGAATCGGTAGCAGCGATTCGCGAAATTGCGAATAGGCGGCGGCTGAAGCCTGAAGTGGCGTCTTAACCATGTTGGTCTTTAACTCGCATTTATTCGAATATGCTGCTATTCGATCACCAGGTCCAGTGTGCGCTCTATGGTTTTATCGGTTTCGCGATATCCGTAGAATATGTTGAGCTTGTATTTACCAGGTGGAATATCGGGCTCGATAAAGGTTACAAATTTGCGTGTTTTTTCGCGCAGCAGCATGCCTCCATCCATAGTGCTTTCAACAAGCTGCTCTCCGGCTTCATTCACAATTTCATACAGACCGCGAAATGAAATAACCGTATTGCCCAGGTTTTCTATTTCCACCTCTAAGGCCATCTTGTTACGCGCGGTTTTTTTAAGCTCAACTGCTTTAACGTCGAAGTCATACACAACCTGCCCTTGTTTCCCGAACATCGGAGCCAGCACAGCCGGAACGACTTTAAGGTTGAAGGTCCTGCCTGCACCATCATCAGTGGTGTAGTCCCTGCCTTCCAGCGACTCGAGCTCCATAGCAGCCCAGTACTGGCCATTTTTTACTTTGGTTTTTGGCAGTACCACGTATCGAACAACACGCTTGCTATTTGGTGGCAGCGTAAATTCCTTGGGATTGAATTTTATCCACATCGCCATCGAGTGTTCGCCATTCGGGTCAGCCAGCTGGAGGGTTCCACTATCGTCGTAAGTAAAATGACTCGCATTAACACGGTAGCGCTCCTCTTTATTGCCGGTGTTCGTAATAATGAACTGGCCAGATGCGCGGCCGACGTTGAGATCCAGATTCACATACGCCGGTTCTACAGCTATGCCCGCTTGTGCTTCGCCAACCATTAACGCTGCCAGCACGATAATCAGGTTTCTAAACATTGCTTTTACTCCAACGTTTCAGCCAAAAAGATTTTGCAAAATTGATTGCTTTTTCAAGTATAGGTTTACAAGCGCGCTGCCCGCATATTAAGTAGATCTCGATAAAGACAAGTTGTTGATACATAATTAAAATCTAGCACCTCGCACCTCAGCCTGCGAACTGTTCCTGCATATGAAGCACCAAGGGGCGCAATCCAATGATCGTTAGCAGGTTTTTGTGATGCAGCTCGCAACGCGGCTTGTCTTTTTTTTGCCCTGTTTTACGTTTCGCCTCTCGAAAACGAGAAAGGCCGGCTATGCCGACCTTTCTCTGCCAAACGGACAACAGTTCACTCAATACTTTTCACGTCACACATTACGATACGCGCAAAGTGATATATCGGGATAAATTGTCGGGCCGAATACTGCATGGCAAACTTCGCTTACTAGTAGCCTGGAATCATCGCAATCAGCTTAACAAAGCCGCTGTACTGGCCTTGACGCTTCTCGTGATCATTCTGGTTCCACTTAACAGTAAGTGAGATGTTTTGAGTTGGCTCAGGATGGTTGTTCTCAAAAGTGATTGAGTTGGTTTCATAGAACTTCCAACCTGCGTCCATGGTAGTTTTGCTTCCGAAACGGGCGTTGTTTGAACCGCCAGCCAACGGGTTACCGTATTCCAGGTCGATATCACAGCCGTAGCCTTGATAAAGCGGAATCGGACCGTCGTGCTCGTTTTCGAAACCAGAACCGTCGCTGTTATATACAGGCACGTTACCCTTGAACAGGTCAGTCGCCGCACATGCCAACTCGATTTGCTGTGAGTTAGCGTGGACGTAAAAGTCAACTGTACCAAGGATGTAGCCAGTCATACGGTCACCCAGGAATACGTTGTCAACAAAGCTCAAACCAGCAGTGCTGCCAGTTTCGCCGTTCGGACCAGGGTAATCGTTGGGTGCGCTGCTACCACCGCTGTAGCTTGTTGAACCTTCAGTAGTAGGTTCGTAGCTGCCATTACAGTCGTAGCAAGGGGCAGAAGAACCAACGCCGCCAATGCTGATGTTAGGAACAATGTTTACGTAAACGTGCGCATAAGCGGACGCGTTGAATTCAGCTGACGCCTGCATAGCCGAAGCCATTGCAACCGCTGCTGTCAGTGCAGTAAGTTTTTTCATGTTTAGTACTCCTCGATACATGAAGTAAGAAACGGGGTTAACCAGCTACCCAATTGCCCCCGATTTATTGTTAATCTGGC
>JBATGO010000295.1:0-2938 GCA_049665845.1 Pseudomonadales bacterium
GAGTACGATGGAGGCTTCAGTTCGAAAGGCTTTGGTCAATACCGGAAAGGAAATGTTGACCATGCTGAAATCCAGGATGGTGAGGAAACCGCTAATTCCTACGGTTAACAGCACTAGCCATTTTCTCGGTGCTTCTGCAACTGCAGAACTGTCAGCTGATGTGTTTATCTCTGATATGCTCAAAAAAACTCACTCCAGACTTACGCCAGTGGAAGAGTAGAGTACTGCCGCATACGATTTAGCTTGCACCAAAAGAATGAATCAAATTTGTCCGTAAATTTCAGTCGGGTCAATACCAACCGATGACCCGCTTGCATCCGGGCTAACCACAACTTGAAGGCAAGACGTAAGCATCACTGTCAAATGAATCACTCAAAGTAGAATCTCTGGAATTTACCAGCACGCACTTTAAGGTCTGGACGAACGCATTGGCGACAGCGATCTTTTTTGGATATCAGATTGATGGAGCGGGAGAAGGCAAAATTTAGTGTTCTGATACTTGTCATTACCCGATTTTTCATACTTCCTAAGCAGAAGCCAGTTTACGATCCAGTTTCTCGAGCCAATCGAGGGTAAGCTTCGTATAACTATTGGGGTCTTCGTGACGCAATCCATGCCCCAACCCCGGAAATACATGCAATTCCGCATCGGGGATAAGTTCCCATAGTTGCCTTGAAAGTTCGAAGCGCGTGATGTAATCCTCACTGCCCACAGTGATCAGAGTAGGCGCTTTGATAAGGTGAATGTAATCCAACGAATCATGATACCTGGTGCAATCGAGCAACTTATAGATCACCTCTATATCGTCTGGAAAAAGATCTTTCGCTAATTCCGTTTTCAGATGCTTGCCGCCCGTCTTGACGTGATAGCTGGGCGGGAAAAGCCATAGCGCTGTATTTCTCCGCCACAACTCAATATCGATATTGAGCAGCTCCTTCTGTTGCTCCGCTTGCGCATGGTTGAACACATCGAACTTCGCCCACGTGGACTGCAGGCCAAGTGATCGCACTCGTTCTGGTGCCATGATTGCGATCCACTGAGCCGCTCCGCCGCCCACTGCTGTTGAAAGGAAATGCGCCGTGTCCCAGTCAATTGTATCCATAATCTTGATCACAGCACGGGCCATATCCTTCGTCGAATATGACCGTTCTGCCTTGGGACTCCCGCCTTGCCCGGGCCAGTCCAAAGTCAAACAAGTGTATCTCTCGGTAAATGCGTCCAACTGCGGTCCCCACGAACGACGCCCCGGAGGCCAGCCTCCAATCATTATAAGAGGCGGCCCTGCTCCCTGCAGGTCAAAGTGTATTTGGAGTTCATTGTCAGATTCATCTGTCATAGTCGCATTCTGTTCATCGGTGATTTCTAAGATAACTAGTCGCTGATTCGCACAATAATGTTGCCAGTGTCATCAACGCGTCCGTGTGTCGCCGGCGGCAAAACCAGGGTAGAGTCCGATTGCAATATAATGGCGGGACCGGGTATTTCATAGCCCGGCCGCATTCGCTCTCGCTGATAGAACGCGGTATCAATCCAGCCGCCCGCATTTTGAAAGTGTACTTTTGCCGTATGCAGGCGGGGATCGCGAGCTTCGTCTTCAGTGTTAACAGAGATTGGAAATCGAGGTAGCTTGCCTACCGCTGCGACGCGGACTGTGACTATCTCAATTTCGTTCTCCGCCAAACTGTATGTGTAGAGTTGTTCATGCTTCGCATGAAACGCTTCCACTAATTTGTCGACAACGCTTGCAGGGTCTACGGCATCATCGTCGTACTCCACAGTCAGTTCAAACCCCTGCTCCGCATAACGAAGGTCAGCACTACGTTCCAGGACCATAGCCTCTGGCGCTATCGCCTCTGCTTCGAGCCAGGTCATGGCACTCTTATCAAGTTTTCTATACGCATCTACAATAGAATCTTTGTCCCAGTCTGGTCCTGTCTGATTCACGATCTGGCTGAATTCCTGTTTGACATCCGTCTGCAACAGGCCAAACGCCGAGAGAACTCCGGACCCTGGTGGAATGATGACTTCGGGGATTTGCATTAATTGAGCCAGCTCGACACCGTGCAAGGAACCGGCACCGCCGAAGGGCATCAAAGAAAACTTCTTCGGATCGTGGCCTTTTTCGACAGAAACCAACCGAAGCATTCCCATCATATCGTTGTTGATGATTGTCAGGATTCCCTCGGCGGCCTCTTCCAAAGACAAGTTCAGTGGCTTGGCGATCTTCTCGTTGATTGCGGACCGGGCTGCTTCCACATCCAACTTCATCTCTCCGCCCAGAAGCCGGTCCGTTATCCTCCCAAGTACCAGATGTGCGTCGGTAACCGTCGGTTCGGTGCCACCTCGGCCGTAACAGGCAGGGCCCGGTTCTGCACCCGCACTCTCCGGCCCCACCACCAAACTACCGGTTTCAGTAACGCGGGCAATGCTTCCACCGCCTGCACCAATCGTATGAACATCCACCATAGGGACTGAAAGTGGAAACTCGGAGATTTCCCCTTCGACCGTCGTTCCCAGCTGACCATTGGCAATAAGACTAATGTCCGCGCTGGTTCCGCCAATGTCGATCGTAATGAGGTTTTCTGTACCGGCCTCTGCGCCATAGCGCCTGGCGCCAACTACCCCTGCCGCGGGACCCGACAATGCCAGGAATACAGGTTGTTCTTTGGCAGCTTCGACGCTGCAAACACCACCATTGGATTTCATGATGAATACCGAGTCGACAATACCTGCGTCCGTCAGACTCTGCTTTAAAGATTCGAAATACTTGAAGGCCCTGGGAATAGAGTAGGCATTGATAACGGTGGCCATAGTCCGTTCATACTCTCGGAACACCGGTAGAATGTCCGCTGAAGCGCAAAGATATAGGTCGGGAAGCTCCTCTTCCAGCCACTCAAGCACCTGATGCTCGTGATCAGGGTTTTGGTATGAATGAAGC